>DCGR01000090.1:0-372 GCA_002315285.1 Bacteroides sp. UBA1773
AACGGCAGTATTTTTTCTTCTTGACATCAACTGATGGCGGTGTCAAATAACGGATTTCTGATTGTTGCTGTGCCATGATTAATCCTCCTTTTTAGCTGATTTCAGACTTCTTCTCTTAGCAGCATACTCAGCGGCGAACTTGTCAAGTTTCACTGTGAGGAAACGCATCACACGTTCGTCACGGCGGAAATTAACCTCCAACGTCTCAATCGTTGCTGGCTCTGCGTTAAACTCTATCAACTGATAAAAACCAGTCGATTTCTTCTCGATGGGGTAAGCCAATTTCTTCATACCCCAGTTTTCCTCATTGACAATTTCCGCACCTGCATTGGTCAAGATGCCTTTGAACTTGTCAACCGCTTCCTTCATCTG
>DCGR01000090.1:414-20553 GCA_002315285.1 Bacteroides sp. UBA1773
AAAATGAAAACGGTTTCGTATTGGTTCATACTTATTAAATAATTAATGATTGATAAATCGGCCGCGAAGATAGGCTTTTTTATCCAAATGAGCAAACCTTTTCGCTTTTTTCCACAAATCCACATTGTTTTTGACATTTTTTCCACAAAACATTTTCATAAATGAAGAAAATTGCTTTAATTTGTCGGTCACAAATGAAACACTATTAAAATTACACATAAAATGAAAACATTCCAGAAATTCATCGGCTTGATTATGATTATCGTTGCCGCTTTAGCTCTTGTATTGGCATTCATCACCGAGAGTACTCTGATTAACTCCAACCCATTCCTCTTTGGCATGGCTGCACTGATAATCATCGGTTTAGTTGTCTATATTGTGCTGAACAAGCGCATTACTGAATAATCGCACAACTGTCCCCTCCACACGCCTGTTTTCTGTGGAGGCAATAACCCCACACTGAGGAGACCGATACAGCATATTGATCTCCTCTTTTTCAGTCAACGACACTTCATTGACACCACCGATAATCCTTGCCTCGTTTGGGAATACCAGAAGTATTTCACACAACACCTTATTACATTCATGACCTGTCATGGCATCTCTTCTCTGGCCGACATCTTCTGCTTTCAACTTCTGAATCACCACTTCGACTATCATTCACCTATCCACCCGACCCAATGTGCTGCACAAATCCGGAAAGTCACTAAAACGATTAAAGAAATGAAAAGAACACTTATTATCGGAGCCCTGCTCCTCACTATCATCAGCAACTCCCAAGCACAAATTACCAGTCATCACACCATCGTTTTCGATTCTTCGGCAGAAAAGGAAGAAGGGATCGACATTGCACAGTACCTTCAGACTGCAGTCAAAACAGCCACAGGATTCGAACTACGTATTGCTGACGACAAGCAAAAGATCAGCGGAAAGACCATTACCATCCAACGAAGTGACGAAATGAACGATACTTTCGACTACCAAATCTCTGTGAAAGGAAACAACATCAAAATCGTGGGAGGCGGTTGCTGGGCCCTCACAAAAGCTGTACGTTTGCTACAAGAGGGACTGACACAAGAGAAAAAACTGAGAGACATTCAGTGTCAAGGGAATATCTATGCTGAATTTCTTTTCCCCCGACAGGAAGACAGCAATCTGCGCATCCTTGATGACAACATTTGGCAATACGATGATGAGTCAAAAATTCCAGACGCATGGAAAGCCATCGGAAAAGACTGTAGGAATAGTGTGAGATTTCGTGCTCTCGCGGAAGTAATACTTGCATATCGTCCCGACATTCTGACATTGCAAGAGTATTCACCAGCCATGAACAAATACCTTGCACCGGAACTGGAAAAGTACGGATATGCCAATTGCACCCAAGGCAATGATTCGCATTGGAATTTCACCCCCATTTTCTACAACAAGGAAAGCGTGAAACCGGAGGAGAGCAAGTATGTGCTTTATACTCCAGAGGACTTTTCCAATGGCGGCACAAAATCGCTTACCGCAGCTGCCTTTACCTTGATCGATAACAAAAAGCGATTCTGCGTGATCAACACACACCTTTGGTATAAAGAAGAGCAAATTGCTCCTGGAAGCAATCTTGCAAGGGCATCACAACTTAGACTATGTATGGCCATCGGCGAACAGTTCCTATCCAAATACAAGAACAACGATGGAACAGACCTGCCGCTCTTTACCACAGGCGACCTGAATTCGCAACTCCATAGCACCGGCATCCAGCAATTGCTCGATGCCGGCTACATGCCAGTCCAAGATGTTGCGACTGTTTATGGCGACCGTCAATGTGGGTATCACGTCTGTTCGGCAAAGGATGGCTTCTCCAGAAAAAACCCTTTCCACGGCACATCGGAAGACTTCTACGGAGCAATAGACCATTTCTTTGTCTATTCCCACCACAATGATGGGAAGAAATATGGTGGAGCTGAAGTAAAAGTATTTCAACGCATCTGTCCTTATTTTACTATCGAATTTACTGACCACTACCCCAATTATGCCGACATAAAACTTTGAAAAGGAATACGAGAAGAAACACATTGTCGCTCATGATTCTCCTGTCATTGGAAACATCTCGAGCCGACCACTGACATCAGCAATCGGCTCGAACTCATTTGATGGGATTCCCGTTGCAGGAAAATCAGAGCATGAGGCACCAGTTGTGAGTGTCATCCTCCACACCATCCTGAATGCCACGAATACGCTTATAGAGCTTTTCACTCACAGCGCCACACTTGTCGGGAGTGCCGAAACGATAAGTGAGAGTAGGTGTTGTGGACTCAAGAGTTGGCTTGTCGTCGATGCTGTAGATAGGAGTGATGACAACTGCCGTGCCACAGGCATTGACTTCGGAAAACTCAGCCAATTCCTCTACTGGTACTACACGTTTCTCTACCTTCATGCCAAAGTCGAGCGCCATCTGCTGCAAGCTCTTGTTGGTGATGCTGGGGAGCACACTGCCCGAAAGGGGAGTGACATAAGTATTGTCCTTGATGGCAAGGAAATTGCTGGAACCGAACTCATCGATTTTTGTTTTCGTAGCAGGATCGAGGAACAACAGTTCGCGATAGCCCTGGCCATGAGCCACATTGTAGGGATGGAACGAAGGAGCATAGTTGGCACTCAACTTGTAACATCCTGTGCCGTTAGGAGCCGCACGGTCGTAGTTGCGGGCAATGGTTGCCGTGCCTGGAGTGAGTCCAGCCGCACCCGAGTAAGTGCCGACAGGAGCACACATGACAATGAAAGTAGATTCGGCCGGTGAATGAACGCCCAGCTGTGGATTGCTACCGAAAAGGAGGGGGCGCACATAGAGCGACGCATTGTATCCATAGGGTGGCAGATAGTCGATGTTCTCGTGCACACACTGCACACACATGTCGATGAAAAGCTGCTCAGGGGGAGCAGCCATGTCGAGGAAAGCGGCACTTGACTGCATTCGACGGGCATTCTCGTCGGGGCGGAACAAGCGAACCTTTCCATCGACACCACGGAAAGCCTTCAGGCCTTCAAAGCAGGAGGCTGCATAGTGAAACACACAAGCATAAGCATTGAGCACGATGCCATAGTCAGAAGTCACCTCAGGTTTTGTCCATGCTCCATCGATGTAACGACTTATGACAATAACGTTTGTTTCTCTTGCCTTGAACGCAAGATTTGACCAATCGAGTTGTACCATATCAGTTTATTTTTTATTATGTGATTCTTTTTTATCCTAATGGATTGTTTTCTATAATGTTGAGCATCTTGACCGTAGCCTTGATGGCGGCTTCGGTCTGGTCGGAGTCAATGCCACGGGTCTTGAAGCGGTGATTCCCCTCTGCCCAGGTGATAAGCGTTTGCACCAAGGCATCGGATTTTCCTCCTGGAGGAATGGTGACTTGGTAGTCGGCAAGGATGGGATGCGACTTGCCCAAGCGGTCATAAATCTTCCACAGCGCTTTCATGAATGAGTCGAACTGTCCGTCGCCGATGGATGTCTCTTCGTACTCGGTGCCATGAATGTTGATACGGATGATGGCTACCGGATGCATTCCACGAGCCAACTGGAGGCTGTAGTTGATGATGTGGATATTGTCGTCATTGGTATTCTCACCACTCTTCAGCACATCGGCAATGATGAAAGGGAGGTCTTCGGTATTGAGGGTTTCCTTTTTGTCGCCCAGCTCCACGACACGCTGTGTGACGAGGCGTATTTGCTCGGGAGTAAGAGTAATGCCCAGGAGTTTCAGATTCTCCACGATGTTGGCCTTACCGCTGGTCTTGCCCAAAGCATAATGACGCACGCGTCCGAAACGCTCGGGAGTGAGGTTACTCATGTACAGTCTGTCCTTATGGTCGCCGTCAGCGTGTACGCCACTGATTTGCGTGAACACCGACTCGCCCACAATCGGTTTGTTGGATGGAATACGGATACCTGAGATGTTCTCCACATACCGGCACACATGCGTAATATTGCCCTCGCAGACGGAATTTCCGACATGAAGCTGGTCGTTGAGGACAGCCACGACACTTGCCAAAGGGGCGTTGCCCGTGCGTTCACCCAAGCCATTGACTGTGGTGTGAACGCCCTGTACCCCTGCCTCTACCGCAGCGAAGGTGTTCGCCACAGCCAGGTCATAATCGTTGTGACCATGGAAATCGAAATGGAGCGTCGGAAAATGTTCCCGCATAAGACCGACGAACTTGTACGTCTGGTTGTAATTCAGGATGCCCAACGTATCGGGCAACATGTAACGGCTGATAGGAGTCTCACGCAGTCCTTCCACCAATTGGAACACATAATCGGGAGATTGCTGAATGCCGTTCGACCAATCCTCCAAATAAAGGTTCACCTGCATGCCTCGCCCCACAGCATAGGCGACCACTTCCTTGATGGCCGCTATGTGCTGTTGAGGATTTTGATGGAGTTGCTTTTCGAGATGTCTCAATGACCCTTTTGCCAAGAGATTGATGACCCGGCCACCAGCCTGCCATATCCAATCGACCGACACGTTGCCATCGATGAAGCCAAGAGCCTCGACCTGATGAAGATGTCCGGTCGAAGAAGCCCATCGGCAGATTTTGGAAAAAGCCTTGTTCTCGCCCTCGGAGACACGTGCCGATGCTGCCTCAATGCGGTTCACACCAAGTTCATCGAGCAACAATCGTGCGATGGCCAGTTTCTCCTCACTATTGAAGGAGACACCGGCCGTCTGTTCGCCATCCCTAAGGGTTGTGTCAAGAATCTCTATCATTTATTTTCAGGACGCAGTTTACGTACGGCGGCACCAGCCTGCCACAATTCACTTTCGCGCAGAGCCTTCAGCTCGGCATTCAAGCCTTCGCGATAGCCCGCCTTGGAATTGGAGTCGATGGAGCGCTGTGCCTCATTGCCACAAGCCACTTCCTGATAGAGTTTTTCGAACACAGGCTTCGTGGCGTCGTGGAAGGGACCCATCCAGTCGAGGGCACCACGCTGTGCGGTAGTGGAACAGTTGGCATACATCCAGTCCATACCCTTCTCGGCGAAGAGAGGCATAAGCGACTGGGTAAGTTCCTCAACGGTTTCATTGAATGCTTCGGATGGGGTGTGTCCATGCTCACGCAAAGTCTCATACTGAGCCGAGAGTATTCCTTGGATAGCGCCCATGAGTGTGCCACGCTCACCGGTAAGGTCAGAATAAACCTCGCGCTTGAAATCTGTCTCAAACATATAACCCGATCCGATAGCGATGCCCAGAGCAAGCGTACGCTCAAGCGCACGGCCTGTGGCATCCTGATAAACGGCAAACGAGGAGTTGATGCCACGACCCTCGAGGAAGAGGCGACGCAACGAGGTACCCGAACCCTTTGGAGCAACCATGATGACATCGACATCAGCTGGCGGAACAATGCCTGTACGTTCCTTGTAAGTGATGCCAAAGCCATGAGAGAAATAGAGTGCCTTGCCAGCCGTAAGCTGTGCCTTTACGGTGGGCCACATGTCTATCTGTGCCGCATCCGACAGCAGGAACTCAATGATGGTGGCACGTTTGCAAGCTTCCTCTATTTCGAACAGGGTTTCACCAGGCACCCAGCCATCGGCCACGGCCTTGTCCCAAGTGGCACTTTTGCGCTGGCCTACGATGACGTTGAACCCATTGTCTTTCAGGTTGAGCGACTGTCCAGGACCCTGGATGCCATAACCAATGACGGCTATGGTTTCATCTTTCAATACTTCACGTGCTTTTTCCAATGTAAACTCGTCGCGGGTAACTACGTTTTCTTCTACACCGCCAAAATTCATTTTTGCCATAATTACTGTAAATTTATTATGTGATTAGATTATCTTATCTTTACTTTCCTGACTGCTTTTCTTGCAAACCTGGTCGTGTTGCCGTTGTTGCAAGAACTCGGTGACCAACTCTCGATCGCTGTTGGTGACGGCAATGCGACCCGAACGGGCAAACTGCAACACCGCACCCAGTTGCTGTAACTCTACGTAGAGTCTATGGATGGATTCGTCCTGCCCCGTCTTTTGAATGATGGTGAACTTGCGATTGATTTCCAATATACGTGCTGCGTTACGCTCTATGAGATCCTCGAAGTGCGCGTAGTTGAGTAAATTTTCCGTAGGAACCTTGTAGAGAGCCACCTCGCGGAAGAAAAGATCATCATCGGTGTAGAGAAAGGCTTTGACCACATCGATACGTTTCTCAATCTGTCTGGTAATGACCGATATGCGATGCAAGTCGCAATGGGTAGTGACCGTTATCTTATGTATTCCCTCCAAGGCCGATGGGCAAGCGGTAAGGCTTTCGATGTTGAGTCCATGACGCACAAAAATGTTGGAGATGGCACTCAGCAAGCCAATCTGGTTCTCAGAATAAATAGCAATTGTATAGAGTATTTTGTTATTTTCCATATTCAAACCATTCGTTAGTGTTGAGCATTATTTCATCGACACTCTTGCCGGGAGGAATCATTGGGAACACCATGCCTGCCTCTATCACGTGCACATTAAGCAAGAAGGGACGATCATCGGCAAACATCTCCTCCACCGCACTGGCCAACTCACTGCGTTGCTCCACCTGACGGTAAGCAATGCCGTATGCTGCTGCCAAAGAAGCATAGTCGGGGTTCATCATGCGGGTAGCCGAATAGCGCTCATTCCAGAAAAGCTGTTGCCACTGGCGTACATTGCCCAACCAGTTGTTGTTAAGCAATACGATTTTTACTCCTGTTCCTTCCTGCATGATGGTACCCAGTTCCTGAATGGTCATCTGCAAACCACCGTCGCCTACGAAAAGGCACACCGGACGCGAGGGGGCTGCCGTTTTTGCTCCGATGGCGGCAGGAAGTCCGAACCCCATGGTGCCAAGACCTCCCGAAGTGATCAGACTACGGCTATGCGTGAATCGTGAGTAGCGGGCTGCCGTCATCTGGTTCTGACCCACATCGGTAACCACAATGGCCTCGCCCTTGACATATTCGGCCACAAGGTTCTCGACCTCTCCCATGGTGAGTTCCGAACCTTGCGGATGGATTTCAGGACTGATTACCTTTTCATACTCCGTGTTCCGACACTCATCGGCGGTGCTTATCCAATCCGCATGATCTGCCTCGGCTATCAAGGGAGTAAGACGCGACAACACGTTCTTGGCATCGCCCAAGATTCCCAAATAAACCTGTATGTTCTTGTTTATCTCGGCATTGTCAATGTCGATATGTATGATTTTTGCTTGAGTGGCATAGGTGGACATCTTGCCGGTGACACGGTCATCAAAACGCATACCGATGGCTATGAGCACATCACAATGCTGAGTCATGACGTTGGTAGCTATGCGGCCATGCATGCCTGCCATGCCCATGAAATGCCTGTTGTCGGAGCGCAGGGCACTCAGTCCGAGCAAGGTGCTTCCTGCCGGAATGTCTCCTTTGTCGAGAAAGGCCTCAAGTTCAGCCTCGGCCTGCGACAAGATGACTCCCTGACCAAAGACCACAAAGGGGCGTTGGGCTTCGTTGATGAGTCGGGCCGCCTCTTCGATGCTTTCCTGAGAGGCTACCGGACAAGGTATGTAACTGCGGATAAAGTCGATGGGCTCGTAATGGAAGTCGAGCATACCAATCTGCGCATCGCGAGTCAAATCGAGCACCACCGGACCCGGACGACCGCTTTTGGCTATGTAGAATGCACGAGCCACAGCCCAAGGAATATCTTCAGGACGGCGTATCTGCCAACTCCATTTGGCTATCGGGATAGTCATGCCCAACACGTCGGTTTCCTGAAAGGCATCGGTGCCCAGCAGACCCACATTCACCTGACCCGCAATGACCACCAAGGGAGTGGAATCAATGATGGCATCGGCCACACCAGTGATGACATTCGTGGCACCCGGACCGGAAGTGCAGATGACCACACCCGGCACACCCTTGACGCGGGCATAGCCCTGCGCCGCATGGATGGCTCCTTGTTCGTGACGCACCAAGACGTGGTGCAAACAATCCCTGTAGTCGTACAACTGGTCATAGACAGGCATTATCTGTCCTCCCGGATAGCCAAAGATGGTCTCAACCCCTTCGGCTATCAATGCTTGCATTAAAGCTTCCGAACCTGTAATCATAATATGCGTACTCCTCCCTTATCGGCTGAACTTACCATGTTGGCGTATGCCCTGAGCGACTTAGGCACGAAGCGATTGCGACGCAAGGGTTGTAATGGGCGGACTGCCAACTCTGCATCTGACAGATGCACATTGATGCTTCGGCTTGGTATGTCTATCTCGATGATGTCGCCATCAGCAATTTTCCCTATGTTGCCACCAGCAGCAGCCTCAGGCGATATATGGCCGATGCTCAAGCCCGATGTGCCGCCGCTGAAACGTCCGTCGGTAATCAGTGCGCAAGCTTTGCCCAGATGCATTGACTTGATGTAAGAGGTGGGATAAAGCATTTCCTGCATACCCGGTCCGCCCTGGGGTCCTTCGTGGGTGATGACCACTACGTCGCCGGCCTTGACTTGTCCACCGAGTATGCCTTCGCAAGCATCTTCCTGCGAATCGAACACCTTGGCGGGACCCTCGAAGTGCCAGATGCTTTCATCGACACCCGCAGTCTTGATGACACAACCATCCTGTGCGATGTTTCCTTTCAGCACAGCCAATCCGCCATCACGAGTGTAAGCATGGGCTATGTCGCGAATGCAACCATTGGCACGGTCGGTGTCAAATTCATCGTAATGAGTGTCTTGAGAACCCATCACAATGTTGTAGCGACGGGCAGGCGCACTGCTGTAGATGTTGCGGGCCTCATCGGTAAGAGCCGGAGAGGTGAGCGCATATTGTGCCAACTCGTCTGCCAAAGTCATGCCATCCACTCGTTTGAGTGAGGTGTTCACAAGCTGTGCATCGGCCAGCTCCTTCATGATGCTTACCACACCACCCGCACGATTCACATCCTCGATGTGATACTTCTGGGTGTTGGGAGCCACCTTGCAAAGACAAGGCACACGACGCGAAAGCATGTCGATGTCGTCCATGTGGAAGTCGGCTTCCGCCTCATGGGCAATGGCCAGCAGGTGTAGCACCGTGTTGGTGGATCCACCCATGGCTATGTCGAGCGTCATGGCATTGAGAAACGCATCACGGGTAGCAATGCTACGGGGCAGCACACTCTCGTCGTTGTCATTATAGTATTTGTAAGCATTCGCCACAATGAGGCGGGCTGCCTTCTTGAACAGTTCCACTCGATTGGCATGGGTCGCGACGATGGTTCCATTACCAGGAAGCGCCATACCAATGGCCTCGGTGAGGCAGTTCATGCTGTTGGCCGTGAACATGCCCGAACAGCTGCCACAGGTTGGACAAGCATGTTGTTCCACATCCGACACCTCGCTGTCGCTCACCGATGGGTCGGCACTCTTCACCATGGCATCAATGAGGTCGAGGCGAGCCTCACCCAAGCATCCAGCCTCCATCGGTCCACCCGACACGAACACCGTGGGAATGTTGAGGCGCATGGCTGCCATCATCATGCCCGGAGTAATCTTGTCGCAATTGCTGATACAAACCAGTGCATCGGCCTTATGGGCGTTGACCATGTACTCCACACTGTCGGCAATGATGTCGCGCGAAGGCAGCGAATAGAGCATTCCGTCATGGCCCATGGCTATGCCATCATCGATGGCAATGGTGTTGAATTCGGCAGCAAAGCATCCTTGCTTCTCTATCTCAGCTTTCACAATCTGACCTATCTCGTGCAGATGAGTATGGCCCGGCACAAACTGTGTGAATGAGTTGGCTATGGCAATGATGGGGTTGCCCATCTGCTCGCGCTTCATGCCATTTGCCACCCACAAGGATCGCGCCCCTGCCATCCGGCGCCCTACCGTTGTCGTTGTACTTCGTAGTTCCATGTTCTTTCGTATTTAAAAAAGCCTTCGCAGTGTTTTTTACTGAGAAGGCCTTATATTCGTTTGTTTTTTGTTCTTTTCATCATACAACAACCTTCTCGCCTCAGCGCACCACCAAGACCTGCAGAATAATGTTGTTAATCATAGAGCTTATCATCGTTGTCACTTTTTCCGATGCAAAGTTACTGCAAAAAAATCAATGCAGCAAGAAAAACAATGAAAATGTTTACTATTTGATGCTTTTTCGCCAGGAATAGTTTGATATTGTGAGAGAAATCGCCTTTTCCCTACCAAACCAAGTCACAACAGATGGGCAAATGATCTGAATAGCCACCATGATACCTAAAGCCCGAGTAAGTGCGATTAGGTGTGAGTCCTCCATAGCGCTGGTCTTCCTCCAGCAGAAAAGGATGGGCAAGTATCTGGGCCTGCCCGTAGGAGGTGCGAACGGAGCCTTGTGGTTGGAGCAAGCTGCCACTCACAATGATTTGGTCAAGCACCCCCCATACGCCCCGATAGCGGTAGGTGCCATCCAGCCGCCCATCCATGAGGTTGTAGAGTCTGCGAGTCTCTATGGCTCCATGAGGTCGCCAGGCACCAAGCACCTGACGGATGGAACGGCTCACAGGATAATCATTGAAATCGCCCATGATAATAATGTGTGCCTCGCCACGTGTCATCCACAGCGAGTCGGCCTGCGCCCTAAGCATGTCGGCCGCCAACAGCCGATAAGCCTCGCTTTGCTCCTCCCCACCCGACCGAGATGGCAGATGGCACACGAACACATCGAGGGTGTCGCCCATAAGCAATTGCCCTACGACGTGCAGGATGTCGCGTGTAGGAGGACGATGCAGCCGTTCGCCAGGCACCCGAACCGACTCCGTGTGCAACAGCTTGAAACGACTGCGTTGGTAGAGCAGAGCCACATCCACTCCACGCTGATCAGGCGAATCGGTCATCACATACCGATAGTCGGCTTCGCGCAAGGGCGAGTGGCGGGTAAGGTCGTCAAGGCAATGTGCATTCTCCACCTCGCACAAGCCCACCAGAGCAGGCACACGATCTGATCCCGACGCTATGATGGTTTGGGCTATTTTCGTCAGCTTGTCGTAGTATCGGTAAGGAGTCCATGCCCTCCCCGATTCTGGCAGGAACTCGTAGTCGTTCTTCAACGTGTCGTGTACACAGTCGAACAGATTCTCCACATTATAGAACATCACCCGAAAGGACTTCTCTGCAGTGGCCGGCAAGCCAAGGCAAAGAAATCCAATGAGTATCACGACACCGCGTCTGAACCATCCAGACATCAAGCGTGTTATTTTTGTGGCACATTCCTGAGCACTTCCAGCAAATGTTCCCAGAACATCTGGACTGTCGGTATCAGCATACGCTCGTCGGGACTATGCACGCCTCGCAGGGTGGGACCGAACGAGACCATATCCATGTGTGGATATTTTTCGAGGAACAAGCCACACTCCAATCCCGCATGGATGGCTTTCACCTTGGGCTCCTTGCCAAACAATCGCTTGTAGCACTCCACCACCACCGCCAGGATGGGCGATGAGGGATTAGGCTTCCAACCCGGATAGCCATCGCCAAGCTCCACCTCTGCACCCGCCAGTTCGAATGCAGCCATCACCGTGCGGCTCACATCCTCCCGACTGGAAGCCGTGGAACTACGCTGGCTGCACAGAACCTCTATCGAATCGGTTTTCTGCTTGATGGAAGCCAGGTTGTTGGAGGTCTCCACCAGTCCTTCGATATCCTGGCTCATGGCAAAGACACCGTTGAAACAAGCATGAACGGCAAGCAACAATCGGCGGACTGTCTGACGGTCGATGGCCATAGCCAGCCCATCGGTCGAAGAGAGCTCAAAGCAAGGAGAAGGCTCGGCAACCGAATATTCCGCTTCCACAGCGGCTGCGAAAACATTGAAATCCACACGCACACTCTCCTTGTCGCCCATAGGCACGGCACACACGGCCCATGCCTCACGAGGTATGGCATTGTGAAGGTTTCCACCTTCAATCCGGCACAGATAGAAGTCGTACTTCTCCTGACATTGCACCAGGAAACGGTTGAGCACCTTGTTGGCATTGGCCCGGTTCTTGTTGATGTCGTCGCCCGAATGGCCTCCCGTCAATCCCTTCACGGCCACCCTGAAGAAGAAGTAACCGGCAGGAACAGCCTCCGTCTGAAAACGGAAAGTGGCCAGCGTGTTGGCACCACCCGCACAGCCTATGAACATCTCGCCTTCGTCCTCCGAATCGAGGTTCAGCAAGATGTCGCCCTGCATGAAATCATTGCTCATGCCAAAAGCACCTGTCATGCCCGTCTCCTCATCCTCCGTGAACACACACTCCAAAGGTCCGTGTTCTATGCTGTCATCCGCGAGGATGGCCAGTTCGGTAGCGATGCCTATGCCATTGTCGGCACCCAGCGTAGTACCCTTGGCACGCATCCACTCGCCATCGACATACGTCTCGATAGGGTCCTTCATGAAATCATGGCTCACACCCTCGTTTTTCTCGCACACCATGTCAAGGTGGCTTTGCAGCACCACTGTCTTCCGGTTCTCGTAGCCCGAAGTGGCAGGTTTGCGGATGAGCACATTGCCCATGGCATCGGTCTTGGCTTCAAGCCCATGCAACTTGGCAAAATCAAGCAAGTAAGCGATTATCTTCTCTTCCTTTTTGGAAGGACGCGGTATCTGGCACACCTCGTGGAAGTAGTCGAACACCGATGTCGGGTTAAGGTTGGTTTTATCCATTGCAAAAGTATTAAAAATTAATAAATCCGTCAAAAATCGTTAAAACGAGCCCATTGCAAAATGATTGGCCCCGATTTCAACCACAAAGATAGAAAATAAAACTATCTTTGCAGCGAAATTCAAAATAAAATGCTAAAAACCCTCGGATTGACCCTATTGTTGGTCGCAGGAAGCGTCATTCTGCTGTGTGTCAGAATCATCATCAAAGGCAAATTCCCCAACATGCACGTAAGCGGAAACAAGGCCATGCAGCGGCGTGGCATCTATTGTGTGCAAGCACAAGACCACGAAGCACGCAACAAGAAAGAGTTGATGAAATAAAACAAAAAAACATTATAACCATTTATGAAAAAGAATTTTATCCTGAACGGATTGGTAGCGATTGCTACATTGTTGGCTTTTACACAGTGTTCTAACAAAGCGACAGATGCTACCGCACCAGTGCCAAGTGGTGTGGCCAACGGCTTGAAAATTGCTTTCATTGAGATAGACTCACTACTCACGAATTACAATTTCGCCAAGGACCTGAACGAGATGATGATCAAGAAGGAAGAGAACATCCGTACCACCCTCAACGAGAAAGCCAAGAAGCTCGATGCCGATGCCAAGGAATTCCAGCGCAAATACGAGAACAACGGCTTCGTGTCGCAGGAACGTGCCCAACAGGAATACAACCGCATCCAGAAGATGCAAGCCGAATTGCAGGAAAAGCAACAGCAGTATCAGCAGGAATTCGCCTTGGAAAACCAGAAGAACAATCTGGCCCTGCGCGACTCCATCAGCGCTTTCCTGAAGATCTACAACCAAGACAAGGGCTACGACCTCATCCTCAGCAATTCAGGTCTCGATAACCTGCTCTATGGCAACCCCGCCTACAACATCACACAGGAAATCATCGATGGCCTGAACGCCAACTACTCTCCCGCTTCAAAGAAGTAAGCACACATACACTTCACAACGTAAGGCTCACAGTTCATTGTGAGCCTTTTTCGGAAACCGACAGAGGCAAATGAACCGATTGCTTGAACTCTCATCGCTACTACAGCAGGAATACGAATACGAGAAAGAACAATTCCGGCTCCAGACCGAGACCTTCGGCATCGGTCGCAAGGTAAGGAATGGGCTGTGCTGGTTTCCCGTCAGCTTAGGGCGAAGCTACTACAACGCGCTCAACCAGTACGTGGTGGAACTTTCGCGACCGGCAGACAGCGAGGAAGAGCATCAGTTTGAGTACGGACGCACCGTCAGCTTCTTCTCGGTCGATTTCGCCGGCAACATCCACGCCTTCCCCTTCATAGCCACCGTAAGTTTCGTCGATGGCTGCCGCATGGTGGTGTCGCTGCCCGGCATAGGCAACCTGACCGACCTGCAGAACGCCTCGGAGCTGGGTGTGCAACTCTACTTCGACGAGACCTCCTACCGACTCATGTTCGAAGCGCTCACACAAGTCATCCAAGCTCGCGACAACCGCTTGGCAGAGCTGCGCGACATGGTCGCCGGCATCCGCCAGCCCACCACCTTCACATTCGCACCCATGCGATTCCCATGGCTCAATCCCGCACAAGAGCAAGCTGTCAACAACATCCTCCACGCCAAGGATGTGGCCGTAGTGCATGGTCCTCCCGGAACAGGCAAGACAACCACCCTCGTCGAAGCCATTTTCGAGACTCTCCACCGCGAAAGCCAGGTACTCGTTTGCGCACAAAGCAACATGGCTGTCGATTGGATATCCGAGAAACTCACCGACCGGGGCATCTCCGTGCTACGCATCGGCAACCCCACCCGAGTGAACGACAAGATGCTGGCATCGACCTTCGAACAGCGTTTCGAGTCCCACCCCGACTATCCACAGCTCTGGAGCATCCGGAAAGCTATCCGCGAACTCTACGACAACAAGCGACATCATTCCGACAACCTGCACCAGAAAATATCCTCACTGCGCGACCGCGCCACGGCTCTCGAGCTCACCATCACCGAATCGCTTTTTGCCGAGTCACGTGTGGTTGCCTCCACCCTGGCAGGCAGCGCCAACCGCGTGCTCATGGGACGCTATTTCGACACCCTCTTCATTGACGAGGCAGCACAAGCACTCGAACCCGCCTGCTGGATAGCCATCCGAAAGGCCCGCCGCGTGGTGATCGCTGGCGACCACTGCCAGCTACCCCCCACCATCAAGTGCCTCCAGGCCCAACGCCAAGGACTCGACAAGACACTCATGCAGCGCATTGTGGAAACGCAACCTGCCACCGTGACCCTACTCGACCTACAGTACCGCATGAACGAGGAAATCATGCAGTTCACCTCCGACTGGTTCTACCACTCCTGCCTCAAGGCCGCCCCCGAGGTGCGCTACCGCAGCATACTCGATTTCGACACTCCCATGGAATGGATCGACACCACTGAAGTGGAAGGCAAGGAAGAGATACAGGGCGAAAGCCGCGTCAACACAGCCGAAGCCACCCTCTGCATTGAGCAGCTGAAGCACTACATCGAACGCATCGGCAAGACACGCCTGCTCAGCGAGCGGATCGACTTCGGCATCATCAGCCCCTACAAGGCACAGGTCTATCTGCTCCGGCGGCTCATTGCCCGCGATGCATTCTTCCGCCCCTACCGCCAATTCCTCACGGTCAACACCGTCGATAGCTTCCAAGGACAGGAACGAGATGTCATCGTGATCAGCCTCGTACGCTCCAACGACAACGGACAAATCGGATTCCTCTCCGACCTGCGGCGCATGAACGTGGCCATTACCCGTGCCCGCATGAAGGTGATGATTCTTGGCCATGCCGACACCCTCACACGACACAAGTTCTATCACAAGCTCTACAATTACATCCAAAACCTTTATACCATTTAATTTCTTTACATCTATGAACCGACGAAACTTCATGAAATCGACAATTGCCGCAGCCGGAATGGCTTGGCTTGGCAACACCCAACACGCTTTTGCCCTGGGCACCCAAAGCCCACTGACAGGCAAGACCTGGCAAGGGTGGAATCCCGGCGAACTGCAAGTACACTTCATCTACACCGGAGTAGGCGAATCCATGTTCTACATCTTCCCCGATGGCACCACCCTATTGCTCGACTGTGGCGACCACACCGCCATCAACCGTGGCAAACTGGCCGTCCACGTGCTGCCCAACGGCAACCGACATGCCGGCGAATGGATTGCACGCTACGTGGAGCGCGTAAACCCACACACCACACAGGTCGATTACATGATGCTCTCCCACTACCATAACGACCACGGAGGATGCAAGAAATTCCATGCCGGCACCGTGGAGCACAATGGCAAGCAATACTACCTCAGCGGATTCATGCAAGCTGCCGAGACACTGTCGTTCGGCAAAGCCATCGACCGTGGATGGCCCGACTACACCGACCCCATCCCATTGGTCATCAACGATGGCGGCGTGCTCGAACAGATGAAAGACTTCTATGCCTACATGACCAACGAACGCGGACTACAAGTAGAACGCTTCAACGTGGGCGCAACCAACCAGATAAAGCAGCTCCACGACCCCGCGAAATATGCCAACTTCTCCATCTTCAACCTTTGCGGCAACGGACGCATCGCCTCACGCGATGGCAAGGTCACCGACCTCTATGCCGAACGGAAAAAGAATCCACCCACCAGCTTCAACGAAAACGGAATGAGCATGGGCATGGTCATGTCGTATGGCGACTTCCGGTTCTTCACCGCAGGCGACTTTTCCGACAAGTGGAAACTCGCTGATGGCACCGTGTTCGAAATCGAGGACGCACTGGCCGACGTATGTGGAAAGGCTCACGTGGCCAAAATCAATCACCATGGCCATTACTCCATGCCCGAGAAACTGGTCAAGGCCCTGCAGTCGCGCGTGTATGTCAGCTGTGTGTGGGACCAGCTCCACAACGTGGCTCCCGTCATGGAACGTCTGGCAAGCCGCAAACTCTATCCCGGCGACCGCCTCATCTGTCCGGGCATCATGCCATCCGAACGGCGCATCGAGGATGCAGGCAAGCCATGGACAAGCTCCATCGCCACCGAATCGTACGAAGGGAGCCACATCGTGCTCACCGTGCAACCCAACTGCACCGACTACTCCATCACCTTCATCTCGGCCGAGGATGAAGACATGCGCATCAAGAGCGTCATTCCGTTCACCATATAAAGAATAGTCAGTTCTCAGTTCATAGCTCATAGCTATGAACTGTTGTTATGGTTATAGTTATAGCTAGTGGTCTGTAAAACCTAAAAGCAGTTTGTTGAAACCTCTTAATCTGCTATATGCAACATTGTTACAAGATCGCTATTGTCAACTTTTAGACTTTACAGACTACTAGGTTGTTCAATTTGACGTTTTTTTTGATGTCATCCATGCTTTCGCTCGTAACCTCTTCAGTGCGCCGGCTCCGTTCTGCCTGTGCTTTGAGCTTTTCGGCCCTGTCGGTCGCTTTCCGTCCCTCCATTCTCTTAACCTTGCGTTTGAGGTTGTGGATTTTGTTACGCAACTTCTCAATCTCTTTCTGTGCGGCAGCAAGCCTTGTCTCTGTCTTTTGTTCTTTCATTGCCATATGGAGGTTATCAATACGGCTGTAAATTCACAAAAACGAATGACTTATTCAATATATTATATGCTAATATTCAATAAATTATAAAATTATTTCGACCGTATTTCAGGAATGATGTAAAGTCATTCCAACTGGTCAGATACGGTTCTTTTCTATCCCTTTTTCTGACCATTTTGCGAAACCACTATCTTAACACCCTACTTACAAACCAAGCTTTAGCCGTCAGACATATAGAAATTCGGCTTCTTGCGGATAATCATTATTCCCAATGTGGCCATACATACAGTCAAAGTGTTGGAAGAATGAGAATTAGAGGAAAAGCCAGTCATTAAGGATTACTTAACAAATGCTACGGATGGCAAACAATATGAGGTTGCGTCCCACTCTTTGGAGATGATTCTGCCATAGGATACTGAGTGCGTGGCGTGCGTGGTACCAAACTCAGCATCCCCAATGATTGTACATTGAACACGGTTCAGGGACTGCTCAGAATCACTTCAAGCACATTCTTCTTCGAATTCATAATTCTATTTATTCGTATTATTGGTTTGCAAAAGTAATTCCATGATAAGGTGCATACTGCCATCGAAAACCCGGATGGACAGCACACACACGTCGTTCGTTCCAATCGGCTTCTTCCTGTCAGGGGGAAGGAAGAATAGTCCATCAGCGCCTCTTCTTTGAGCGTTTTGCCCAGCCTTCTTCCGAAAAGTCGGGTACCTCGCCTTTCAGTTCATTGTCGGGCTGGAAGAACTGTCGCCAATCGTCTTTTTTTGCTTTCGACATGCGCTTTTCCCATTTTGCGTCGTTGTCGTGTCTGGAGGCCTTCCGCTTTTCGCCACGGTCGGCATGTCCACGGCGCTCGTTGTCCCGACCTGCAACACGTTCACGCTGCTTGCGATGTCCGCCTTCGGCCGACGGCTGATATGCACCGCCGCTCTCATGCCGCCTAGCTCCGCTCTTCTTGCGACTTGGGGCAACGTTAGTCTCCTTGCCATCGTTGTCGCCGGCTATCTCCACAACCACATCACGACCGTTGATGTTCAGTCCACGCATTTTCTCCACCACAAAGTCGGCATCGGCTTGGCGAACCTCGAAGAACGAGAATTTCTGCATCAGGTCGATACGGCCCACCTCAATGCGCGAGTGCGTCTTGCGGTTCAGCATGTCGATGATCTTGGCAGGCACAATGCCATCCATCCTACCGGCATTGACAAAAAGGCGGGTAAATCCAGACTCAGCCTTCCGGCTACCCTTTTCCTTCCGATCCTTCTTGCGGTCGCCCTTCTCGCGGGGTTCCTCCGTTACCTCCTCGATTTCTTCGGCATTGGCATAGTATTTCACGAAGCGGTTTATCTCCAGGCTGAGCATACGTTTGATCAGGTCATCCTTGCTGAGCCACTCCAGCTTGCGCGACACGACTGGCAGGAAGCGGTCGATTTCGTCATCGTTGACCTCTACACGCTCCACATCGTCGATCATCTTGTAGAGTTGCTTCTCACAAATCTGCTCGCCCGTAGGCAACTTGCCCATCTCGAACTGCTTCTTTATCTCCTTCTCGATGGCACGCAACTTGCCTTTCTCGCGCAGGTGGATGATGGCTATGCTGATGCCTTTCTTGTCGGCACGCCCGGTTCGACCGCTGCGGTGGGTATATACTTCAATGTCGTCGGGGAAACCATAATTGATGACATGGGTCAGGTCATCGACATCGATGCCGCGTGCAGCAACATCGGTGGCCACGAGCAACTGGATGCGATGCTGACGGAACTTCTGCATGGTGAGGTCGCGTTGCTGCTGCGACAGTTCGCCGTGCAGGGCATCGGCGTTATAGCCATCCTGGATGAGCTTGTCGGCTATTTCCTGGGTCTCGAGGCGGGTACGGCAGAACACGATGCCATAGATTTTCGGATAGTAATCGACCACTCGCTTCAGTGCCAGGTACTTGTCCTTGGCATGAACTACGTAGGCAATGTGCGACACGTTTTTTGCGCCCTCGTTTTTCGTACCAATAACGATTTCGCGGGCATTGTGCAGGTAGTTTTTCGATATCTTTGAGATCTCCGCACTCATGGTGGCCGAGAAGAGCAACGTATTCCGATTGGCAGGCACTTCGGAAAGGATGGTGGTCAGATCCTCGGAAAAGCCCATCGAGAGCATCTCGTCGGCCTCGTCCATCACCAGTGTCTTGACCTCATTGAGGCGAACAGCGCCGCGCTCTACGAGGTCTATCAGACGGCCTGGAGTAGCCACGACGACATGTACGCCACGCTTCAGAGCGCCAATCTGGCTACCGATAGACGAACCGCCATAGACAGGCAGAATGGCAATGCCACGCAGGTACTTGCTGTAGTCCTGCAGGTCGGCAGCAATCTGCAGACAGAGCTCGCGAGTAGGAGCCAGCACCAAGGCCTGAGGTTGTGGAGCATCGACAGGATCGAGCCACTTGCCAGTCTTGTAATCCTTCTTGATCTGGAAGTCGCTATAGACTGGGACAATATCGACACCCTGGAGCAAAGGCAGACCAAATGCGGCCGTCTTGCCAGTACCGGTCTGTGCAAGGCCAACGACGTCGCGGTGCTCCTCGCCGAGGATGACGGGAATGACCTGCTCCTGAATAGGCATCGGATACTCATAGCCGAGCTCCTCGATAGCACGAAGCAGTGGGTACTGGATACCGAGCTGCTCGAATGTAACACGATTAGGGGTAGCCTCGACGGTTACCTCTGGATTGTTTTCAATAATAATATCTTGTTCCATTATAAATATTGTGGGAAAGCCAAAAGGGTTTTACTGGATGGAAATGGAACAGAACCGATTGACATAAACCCTTCGTTCAATACTTTTCCGTTCATTTCGCTTTTCTCGTTCACGTCCTTTCCCATTCGACGTGACGAACCACAGATAAAAAAAGAGT
>DCGR01000090.1:20636-22965 GCA_002315285.1 Bacteroides sp. UBA1773
TTCTCTGTTCGGAATGGTAAGAGGTGGAGCCCTTGTGCTATAACCGCCTTATCGTTGTTTGATAACTTTCTGTTTTAGCGGTGCAAAGATAGTGGATATTCTCAGCATCTCCAAATTTTACACCCGATATTTTTCTTTCAGCCGATATTTTGGCCTCGGCAATCCCCAATTTGCTGAGTAGGAATGGCATTTGAGCAATCAATCCTGGCTCAGATCAGGCTCAGAGGCTGCCTGTTCGGTCAAGTATTGAGCCGCCCAATACTGGTAGTGCTTTGGGCCTGGAGCTATGATACGCTCGATGTCGGCCTCCGTAAGTTTCTTGATGAATCGGGCGGGTACACCACCCCACAACTCACCTGAGGGAATCACTGTTCCGGCCAGAACCAGGGCACCCGCTGCCACTACCGATCCCGTGGAGATACGTGCATTGTCGAGCACCGTAGCACCCATCCCAATCAAGACACGTTCCTCGATCTTACAGCCATGCAGACAGACATTATGCCCCACGGTAACATCGTCGCCAATCTGGATATAGGCCTCAGCTTCGGAACAATGCAGACAGGTGCAATCCTGAATCGACACACGCGAACCGATGCGAATCTTGTTCACATCGCCACGGACGACTGCGCTATACCATACCGATGACTCCTCGCCGATGACAACATCACCAATCACTGCTGCCGTGAGAGCGACAAACGTGCCACGACCAATTTTAGGGCTGATGCCCAGTATATCTTGTATCATTTAGTTTAGAGTGGAGTGTTTAGAGTTGAGAGTTGGAGTGGAGTGTTTAGAGTTGAGAGTTGGAGTAGAGTATTTAGAGTTGAGAGTTTACCAACTCGCAGATGACAAAACGAATAAATTGGCTATGAATTGGCAGCAACAGTGGAAAGTAGCCAGACAAAAAGTTGGGATTCTGACAACAAAGGCCTATCTTTGCACCACAAAATATAACAATCCCTAAAGAATGATTAGCAAAGAGAGCATCGAAACAGCCTACTGCTTCCTACACCAGAAACTACGTGTGTATCAATACTCGACCATGGACTGGCAGAAGGACGACATAGAATATGCCATTGGCAACTATGTGGCCGACATCCCAGCAGAACTGCTGGAGCAGCTATCGGCAGGACGGAAAGATTTTCTGGTGGACCACAGACACTTTCAGGCCGACATGACGCAAGCAGTGGAGCAACTCGAACGAATGCTGGGCATCTGACGCCAGGCACCCACTCCTCGGACTGACAAATAACCGTCTGACATCAAGTCTTTTTCACAGATGGTTATCGCTGCGATTCCAAAGCAATTTTCTTGATATAGGGAGCCAGGAGCGAATCGATGCAATCGGCCACCAGAGGCACGACAGGCACCTCGTTGAAACGCATTCCCTGTTCGGTGCAAATCACCTCGATACGGCACATTTCACCGCTGGAATTGCGATAGAAGTCATTGCGCGAGATAGGGGTATTCTCCTTGCCCAACATCTTGCGGATGCTCTGCGCATAGGTTGTCTTGCTGGCATTGAGCATCTTGATCGCAAACTGACCTGCAGCAGCGGGAGTATCGAAGTTCTGGAACTCCCAGGCATGGAACTCCAGGCCACACTGCAGCGACTCGAAAGCGCTCTGATCTGTTCCCTCGGTGGGGACAATAAATCGGCCATCTGGCAAGTCGAGCCAGGAGTGCATCGATGCTGCTTTACCCTCGCGGATGGCGCCAAAGATGTATCCACCCGTTGCCAGGGGATTGGGCAGGAACAGAAAATTGTCCATGCGAATCTGCTGCGAATGGGCAATGGCTTCGAGCTGACGGCCCAGCGGGGTCTGGTAGTATATCTGTTCGTTCCATTGATCCATCAGATAGAAGTAGTAATCCGTTATCTCGTCCTGGCGCTGCATAGCCATAGCCGTCTTGTGGTGAACAGTGACAACAGAAGACGTCGGAATATCGACATCGACAAGGACTTCTTTGGGATCGTTAATGTGAATGTGCTGGTCTTTCTCGATCAGGTCCACACCGGTAACAAGCTTCGGATCAGATTCGTCGGCAAACAATAATTCGTACTTAGCAGCAGTTTCTTTGCTAACCCATTGGTTATTGCCAATACGACGCAATCCGAACTGCGCTAATTTATTGCGAAGTTCAGAACTGTAGTTTTGGTTTATGACCAAATTGTACAGATTTTGGCCTTCCTTCATATTTATAGAAAAATTGGTTTTGAGTAGGAAATTACGTGAAGATTCCCTGAAATAACGGCGCAAAAATAGGTATTTATTTCGATAATTCCAAATTATTGCTCAAGAAAAAAAACAATCGAGGTCGTTTTTCT
>DCGR01000090.1:22998-23804 GCA_002315285.1 Bacteroides sp. UBA1773
ATTTTGACGGGTGAAATTTGGTCATATCAGAAAAAATCTGTATCTTTGCGCCCGATATTAAATAAGAATAAATATATAGAATAAGAAAATATGATTATTGAACATGGTAAGCACGTCTCAGTGCATTACAAACTCACCGGTTACGAAACTCCAGAGAATGCAGGCGAGCAGCCCGAAATCGAAGAAATCGAAGAGACCAAGGAGGGACATCCATTTGCCTTCATCTTTGGTGTCGGCCAATTGATCCCTGGCTTCGAGAAGCAGATCGAGGGCAAGCAGGCTGGCGACACATTCGACTTCATCCTGGCTCCAGCCGAGGCTTACGGCGAATATGATGAGGAGAAGGTCATCGCTCTGCCTAAGAAGTTCTTCTGTGACCCACAAACCGGCAAGTTCCTCTCTCAGTTTGTGATGGAGGGCGGAGAGGTACCTCTGCAGAACCAGAATGGTGACATCATCCAGGCTACCGTCCAGAAAATCACCAAGGACGAAGTAGTTTGCGACGTCAATCACCCACTGGCTGGCATGAACCTGCACTTTGTGGGCCATATCCAGGAGGTACGCGAAGCCAGCGAACAGGATAAGATCGACTATATGCGCCAGATGACCGGCCATGCCGAGTGTGGTTGTGGTGGCGGTTGCGGCGGTGGTGACTGCGGCAGCTGCGGAGGTTGCGGCGAAGGCGGTTGTGGTGGCTGCGGCAAATAATGCCATCACCCACTTGGCTCGAAGATCTAAACGACGACTTTAAAGCCCACGAAACTACATTGAATACTTTCGGAAACATCTATAAGCTGACTACCTAT
>DCGR01000101.1 GCA_002315285.1 Bacteroides sp. UBA1773
CCTTACACGGCCTGAATAGTTACGAGATTTGGTATCTGAGCAAAAATTGGAATCCAGTATCAGCTTCTATAGAAACCAAATGGGGTCTATCATCAGTGGGGCTATACAGAAGGAAGTGCAAAGAATCGCTATTGATAAGAAGGTGCAAGAAATCTCGAATCGTATTCTTTCAGCATTTAATGAAAGTCTAAAAGGCATGGGTGTCAAGCAGCAAACCACCATCGTGGATGCCATCGCCGCCATGATTAACCCCAAATTGCCAATTGTGGTAGAGCCGGAAGAAACGATAGCTCCTGATGCAAATGTTATCTATCATAAGAATCACGACAAGCTGAAATCGTGTATTGAATCGGGTGCAATACCAATGCTGGTTGGACCAGCTGGAACTGGAAAATCGACGGCAGCGGAGCAAATTGCCAAGGAACTTGGCTTGAAATTCTATATGGCGAATCGCATTCAAAATACCTTTGAGCTGGTCGGTTTCGTAGATGCCAGCGGAAAGTATGTTACCACTCAATTCTTTGAAGCGTTCACCAAGGGTGGCCTTTTCCTTTTTGATGAAGTAGATGCGTCGAGCCCGGAGGCTCTTGTTACCATCAATGCTGCTTTGGCACAAAAAATCATGGCATTTCCAGGACAGCCCAAGGCTCTGCCGATGCATAAGGATTTCAAGGTGGTATGCGCTGGAAATACTTTTGGAACAGGTCCGAGTCTTGAATATACCGGTCGCAACAAGCTCGATGCCGCCACCCTCGACCGCTTCATGATTATCGAATGGGGGTACGATGAGCAGTTGGAGGATATTATCATCAAAGATAAGGAGTTGCTTCGTTTCTGTTGGGTGCTTCGTAGGTGTGCGGCAGAGGTGGAAAAACGTGTGATTGTCTCAACCCGAGGAATCAAGACGCTTGAAATGATGTTCACGCAGAACAAGAAAACAAACGCCTATAAAGGTGAAGAAATTATCCGACTGAAATTCTTCAACACTATCCGTCCTGAACATCTCAACAGGATAATCGTTCAATGCGAAAAAGAACCCAATATGGAATACAATCGTTATTTTGAGATGTTGACGAAGTTGAAAACAAAAACCCGCTAAAACAGATGATTTTCAAGCATATCACACGAGTAGAACATAAGGTCAAGAGAACAAGGACCGAGGAAGTTGAAAGAACTGTCACTGAAACATATCAAGAATGCGTGAAAGTCATAAAGAGCAGGCCTGTTACTCGGACTAGGACGATTAAACATGGGCCTGCTGGTTGTGGGGTTTGCCTGCGTTGCAGTGTTTCACTTAAAGATGATATGTGGAAATATAGGAAAGCGGATCAATGTTATTTGTGCCCAAGTTGTTGGTATGAATTAGATGATGGGGGAAGGAAGATATATAGAAAAAAGGCAGAAATAGGCTATTTATCTACCGAAAACTATCAAGATACCGAGTATTACGAAGTTGATGAACTTCAGACCAAAACTCGGAAGAAAAAAATCAAAGAATCTGTTGCCAAAGAATACTATGAAACAGACAGGATCATTGAATTCCCTCACCATACCAGAAACATTCCATATCCGAATGAAAATAATGTGGTTACAAATAGAATTGACCTCAGTGACTTGATAAATCAAAAGGGTAAATGTAAATATTATACATTTGAAGAATTGAATGATGAGGAAATAGGCAAGGATATGTATTGGTATGGAGCCCGCTCTATCGGAAATGCATATAAATTTATCAGAGAGAACAACAAAGTGCACGATTTTGACTATTCGTATCTTGACACCATAGAAATCAACGATAATAGTTTCGATACAGAACAGAAACTGGAAGAATTTCTGGATGTCGTAGGCTTTTATCCAAACGTACCTGCATATCTGCAGGGAATGCCGCTAAATATGTACAACAACAAACGTTACAATGAGGTAAGTACCACCGTGTTTTGCAATCTGGCATTGGATAGCATTTGTACAACAGACCAGTACGAAAATCGTGGAAAGATTGTAAATGGGCTACTTTGGTATCTGATCGATACAATGGGTGTGAAAGTCAATCTCATGTTGCTCGATGCCACATTTATCAAAGGTCAGACTTTTATCCAGCAGATTCGTGTGCCGTATCAGTATATCGTAGAAAACAAAATCATTGTTTATAATGCGTTGGTCAGTGCCGCGTTCTATCGGGTATTGCTCTTGAACATTAAGCGGAACATGATTCGTAAGGGTGAATTGAGTGATAACTGGAATGTCGAAAATGGGTATGGGTACGTGATGCGTAGAAAAGACCTATTCATTTGGTTGGAATCCAAAAGGGTTTTCGCTCATATAGAACCAATCTTGTTCAGCGATCCAATTGAAGACCATATAGCAGGACAAGACATTGCAGATGATCTTGTCGCGTCCACCCAGTGTGCTATCCCTCAGAATCTTCGTCCTAAAAAGAGAAGTAAACCGGAATTTCCAATCGACATTGATGGACTGAAGGGGTTTGTCGAAGAACACAATATAGAGAAACTGATTCATGTGACAAATCTCGATAATCTTGACAGCATTCGTAAGAATGGAATCTTGACCAATAGTATGCTAAAAACAAACAAAATTCCACATAGGTTCAACGACTCCTGTCGAGAGGATGAGAATGCAGCAGATACATTATGCCTGTATGTGACGGCACCCAATAAAGGAGCGTTTCAACGTTTTAATAGGCAACAGGGGAAGAAGCAGAAATTTGTGATATTGGAAATCAAGCCCGACATTCTGTGGCGTATGAAGGATGGAAAACCTATTCGCCGGCAATATTCTAGTGTGTATGCCACCTCAGCTTATTCCGTATGCAGTGAAAACGACATCAGTGTCATGTTTAAGGATTATATCCGAATAGGTTATCAACAATATAAAGAGCGAACAGCCAATATGCTTTCAAGTTTACCTACATCCCAAAGGGCAGAAATACTCTTTTATGATAAGATACCTGTGAACTATATCATGAATATGGATAATCCGGAGCCTTTATCCTTGTCTGGCAGTTCGACTAATCCATGAGCTTGCCAACGTGATGTACCGATGTCACTTGTCGTCATAGGCACAGTAGAAGTGGTAGTTTACCCCTTTCCGACGTACGACCTTGGTGGAATATTGATGGAGGTAGATGTTCGATAAGTGTAAGGACCTAACACAGACTTCCGAACATCCCGCCACTACTGATCTCACCTATATCTCATCTTTTAGAAGATAGTGAGTGCTTCTTCCGGCGAAAGTGCATGGAATTAGAAAAAGAATGATTAATTTTGTTCCAAATTTTAGAATGGAAGACTCGTGAACGACTGATACGGACTGATGCTACGGATAGGTCATTGATTGGCGTAGGTGGTCACCCCCCCTGGCATGGCACATCATGACGATAATCAGTGCGTGGAAGTCAGAAAATAGAAAGACATGAAAACTGTACTTGAGTTTCTGCTGCTGGCTCTGGTTCTCAGCACCCAGTTGCCAGCTACGGCACAGGGCAAGCATTCTGTCACCATCGGCATAGTGGCCGATGTGCAATATGCGCAGGGTGTTCCCGACAGGATTGGTCGCCACTACTCCACGAGCAACGAAAGGCTCAAGGAAGCGGTGCGGCACTTCAACCAGATTGGTGATCTTGAATTTGTGATTGACCTGGGCGACATGACCGATTGCGACTACACGCACTATGCAACGCTACAGGACGTGAAACGCTGCCTCCACACACAATGGCACAATGTGATGGGCAACCACGACCTGAAGGGGGTGAAGGATGCCGGTGACCTGACGCAGGCTGCCGACATGAAATCGCTGCGCAAGCCATATTACAGTGTCACCAGAGGTGGAGTAAGGTTTATATTCCTGAACACCAGCGACATTGCAACACATTCCTCGCTTCCGAATACTCCTGCATACCGCCTGGCCGAAACCTGGCTTGCAGACTGCAAGGCCATGAAAGCACCGTTTGCGAAAGACTACAACGGAGGCATTGGCCTGAAACAGCTTGTCTGGCTGGAAAACGAGCTCAAAAAGGCAGATGCAAAGAACCAGACAGCCATAATCTGTTGCCACATGGTGCTGTTCCCCTTCGATACGGCAGAGTCGCTGTGGAACGGAATGGAGGTTGTCCATCTCATTGAGCGGCATCCATCAGTGAAAGCGGTGTTCTGCGGACATCGTCATTCGGGAGGCTACTTCGAGCGAAAGGGCATTCACTACGTGAACTTCAAGGGCATGGTGGAAGGCAACAACAACCGCTTCGCCGTTGTTACCATTGAGCCGGCAAGTCATTCCATTGTCATCGACGGCATCGGTGACGAGCCCGACCGAACGCTTGAATGTCGATAACCCTGTTTCGTGAGAACTGAAGGCGTGGGTGACCTTGCGCTTGAGGATGATGGCCAACGGATCATCGAGGTTGGTTCTTGTTGCCGATAAGATGTGTTGTGCCAGTCACGGATGAGAGCATGGAGTCGAATGGATCCATTTTGGAAAAATTCCGCCAAACGGTGTGAGTCTCTCGGATTTTATTGCTATTTTTGCCATGCCATGTAGGTTTTTTTTGCTTGTTTTTAATTGCAGCGCTAAGACAGTGAAATTCCCGACATGGCAGGAATCTTGGACAACCTTTTGTAGTCCAGATAATTAAAAAGTGTAATGCATATAATAGCGCTGCGGAATTAAGGTTATGAAAGTACGTTTTTTGCTTGTGTTAAGTTGCATGATAGTGGGATTCTGTTCGTGTGATAAGGATGATAACGATGGATGGGTTCCTGAAAAGTCGCGCACGTACATCGTCATCAGCGACATACATCTAGGTGACCAACGGGCTGCTATGGGTGGATATGGATGGAATCGACACGAGAAGGATACGCTCATTGCCTTCATGGATTACATCAAGTCGGCTGAACTCTGCGACGAAATTGTTGTTGCCGGCGACTTCATAGATGAATGGGTGTCGCCGCCAGACAGTTTGACGTTTGCCGACAAGAATGGTAACATGATAACCGAACGGGAATTCTTCAGAGGTGTTGTGGATTTCAACTACAAGGTTTTCGACAAGTTCAGGGAATTGAAAAACGCGGGCATTGACTTGACATACGTTCCTGGAAACCACGACATGCAAGTAACGGAGGCGGATTTCGAGGATGTGCTGCCAGGAGTGTTCCAACAGTCGAGGACAAAAGGTGTTGAGGGCATGGGCGATTATCGGCCTGAGGACGACTTGTTCATAGAACACGGACACCGCTACGACATCATGAACGCACCATACATTGGAAAGAATGGTGTTGACAACATATCGGGTAGCATCCTGCCTCCTGGCTTCTTCGTGTCGAAATTAAACTGCGGACACAAGGTGGGCAACAATCAGATGGCATCGACTATAGAAGGCAGTGGGCTTGATGCCATATCGTATAACATTGGTTGGGCGGCAATTGGAATGTTGTTCGGGCAGGAAGATGTGGTGACTATGACCGACGGAATGACCAAGACTTATTCGTTCGACGAATATGCCTACAACACATCGAAACTGTACTATGGCATAGATGATCTCAATGAGGAGAACGATGGCTGGAGAGCGAGGTGCAAGAGACTGGGAGCTGTGTTTGAGCCGAGTGTGGCGGAGTCGCTGATTGCCAGTGTGATTTATGATTTCTGTGACGGGATGGCTCTGAAAATACTCGAAGAGACTGATTTCGAGCCTCGCATTCTGGTGTGGGGGCATAGCCATGCCCCGAAATTCTACACGACAGAGAAAAACGGAGAGAAGCGTGTGTATGTCAATACCGGATGTTGGATTGACAGCGAAGAATGTGGCGAAGGAAACAACTCTACCTTCTGCAAGGTGACGGTGACCGAGGGCGGTAAATACGAGGTGTCGCTTTGCCGTTTCATGATCGACAACGATGGTCAGGGTAAGGTGGAGGTAATCAATGAGGATAGTATCGAAAACTAAAACCGGAGCTGTCGTCTCAATAGTGTCCTCTCGACTTGATGAGTCGGTCGATGGCCCAGAAGAGTTTGCTGCGGTGGCGAACCTTCCACAGCGTGTGCTTGTAGATGTGTTCGGCAATGCCTCGGGGGGAATGCCGGTAGAGCGCTTCTTTCTGTCGCATCAGTGACAGGTAGCGTGTGGCCCAATAGTTGCGGCTATACCTTTCGGCTTCGTGTATGGGTTGCTCGATGATATGGCAGAGATACTGTTCGAGTTGCTGCAATTTCGTGTCGTAGTCATCGGCAGGATGTAGCAGGGCAGGTTGTCGCAACATGTTCATGTAGAGGGCATCGTCGTTGTCGATGCGCTGGATGAGGCTGACCACTTCGTCGAAGGATGCGTAGTGGTGGCAGTTGACGAATGCCTGTTGGTTGAAGGTGTCGGCAATGGTCTTGTCGCCCCAATAGATGGGGATGGCTTGTGCGGCAAAGGCTTGGACAATCTTCTCGGTGGTGTAGCCGTCGTGTGAGGTGTTCTCGAATGCGATGCAGAACTTGTGTTTTTGCTGGAAGGCGAACTTGTCGCTGACGGCTCCCCCTACGTTGTTGAGGTATCGACCTCCGGAATGGATGGTCTTGTAGCGTGAGAGCAGGTCGTAGAATAGCTTGCGGTCGGGACTGGCATGGTTGTTGGAATAGACGAAACTGCAGAATCCGGCTTTCTGGCTGAGTAGGTCGGCAGTCACTTCGTGCTTGTGGAGCATTCTCCGAAAGTCGTTCTCGTAGAAGTAATAGTTGGGGAAGCGGAAGAAACGGTCGCCAAATGAGATGTGGTCGAAGCCGATGGCATAATCGACTACATTGAAGTCGGGTGCTTGATTTTCGCCAGTGTAGAATATTTTGATGCAGTTGTGACTGAGGTGCTTGTTGCCAAATACCGAGCAGAACAGGAAATCGGGATGGTGGGATAGCGTAACAGTGTAATGCTTGGAAAGGAGCTGGAAGAAAAGGTTGTTCTTTTCGTCGAAGTTGTCCCAAAAGTCGGAAAAACCAATTTTTATTTCTTTCATGTTTCTGCTGGCTTTGATGCTGATGTGAAGGGCGGAATGTGAGCTTGTTTTAACATGTTTATCCTACAATCAGGTCCTTAAGCGACATGGCCAGTCCTTTTTTCAGGAAGAGGAGGGCAAGTTCCAAATGGTATGTGCGTAGCAAACCATGGCGATGGACATAATGAAATAGGTGGCGAAACGAGGCCATCCGTTGCAATGCCCGTTGTCGTGATCGGGTGCGCGAGACGGAATAAGGATTGGTGCGATATAGGTATTTGCCTCCCCTGATGCCAACGATGCGTCTGGCTGCAAGGAGGCAAGTGGTGAGGAAACAAGTGTCTTCAGCACTTTTCGTAGATGGAAAGTGAATGTCGTTCTCGATGAGCAGAGACCTCCTGTAGAGGAAGGTGGTGAAATACGACACGAAATGTAGCAGAAAATGTCGCTTATTGGTAGGGTCGGGATTCTTGTGAAGCTGCTGACCTATCATGATGTCGCAGCAACATAAGTCTGCTCCTGACTGTGTGGCCGCAGTGTAGAGCGACTCGCAGAAGTCGGGTGCGATGGTGTCGTCGCTATCGACAAAGCACACGTATTCGCCCGATGAGGCTTGGATGCCTATGTTTCGGGCGACTCCTGGACCGCTGTTGATGGCAGTCTGGGTGAAGAGGAACGTCTTTGGCCCTTCGTAGGTCCGAAGGTGTTGCCGGGCAATGACCATGGTATTGTCGTGCCCGTGGTCATCAACGAAGACAAGTTCAAGAGAGTCCATGGTCTGCGCCAACAGCGAGTCGATGCAAGCTGCGATGTGTCGGGCGGAGTTGTAAACCGGTATGATGATGCTGACCTGTGGCATTATTTGTTTTCCTCGTCCTTGAACCAGGAGGCGTACATCAGGTAGCCATTGGCAATCTTTTGGTTGAGTTCGCGACTTTGTTCGGGTGGAATCTGCTTGACGAATTTGGCGGGGACACCAGCCCAAAGAGTGCCTGGCTCGATGATTGTGTTGCTCAACACCAAGGCTCCTGCTGCCACGATGGCTCCTTCGCCTACTACAGCATGGTCGAGTAGGGTAGAACCCATGCCGATGAGGGCTCCGTCGCGGACGGAAGCTCCATGGATGGTGACGTTATGACCGACGGATACGTCGTTGCCAATTTCGATGGTTGACTTCTGATAAAGGGTGTGGAGAACACTCCCGTCTTGGATGTTTACTCTGTCGCCGATGCGGATGGAGTTGACATCGCCCCGAAGCACAGCGTTGAACCAAATACTGCAATTTTTTCCCATGATCACATCGCCTACGATGGTCGCATTGTCGGCCAAATAGCAGTCTTCGCCAATTTGAGGCGTAAAGCCTCTGACTGATTTAATTAATGCCATAATTCTTTGTTTATATAGGGCTGCATTGTTGTTGCAGCCATTCTGATTCTTCTGGAGTGAGCAATGGACTGAGGCGTTCATACACCATTTGGTGGTATGCGTTGAGCCAGCGCCGTTCCTCTTCGCTTAAAAGTGCTGCAAAGATAGCGCCTTTATCGATAGGACATAGCGTAAGTGGTTCGAATTTGTAGAATTTTCCAAATTCGCTTTCACCATCGGGGACGACAAGCAGTGTGTTTTCGATGCGGATTCCGTGTCGTCCGCTTTTATAAACGCCAGGTTCGTTGGTGACAATCATGCCTGGAGAAAGTGGGGTAGGGACGTAGTTCATGCGGATTTGGTGGGGACCTTCGTGTACGCAGAGGTAATGGCCTATGCCATGTCCTGTGCCATGCAGGTAGTTGATGTGTGCTTTCCACAAGGCCTGTCGTGCCAACACGTCGATTTGGGTACCGCAGGTGCCTGCCGGAAATGTGGCGTTTTGGAGTTGCAGATGGCCTTTGAGTACCCAGGTGTAGTCGGTTTTCTCCTCGTCGGTGAGCGGACCGAGAGGAATGGTGCGGGTGATGTCGGTGGTGCCATCGAGGTATTGGGCTCCACTGTCGAGCAACAATAGTCCTTTGGGTTGTAAGGACGCGTTTGTGTCGTCGGTGGCTTCGTAATGTACGATGGCGGCATGTGGACCATATCCGGCAATGGTTTCAAAGCTGATGCCCTTGTAATGTTCCTGCTGCGACCGTAGTTGTGTGAGTTTCTGGCTGATGCTTAGCTCTGTTTCCTTGCCTGTTGGAATGCTTGCCTTGAGCCAGCGCAGGAATCGCACGAGTGCCACCCCATCGCGCTCCATGGCACAATGGAAGCCTGCAATCTCCACTTCATTTTTTACGGCTTTCAATATGGCAACGGGAGAGTTGACAATCGTTGTGCTGGCCTGTCGTTTGCAGGTTTCGTATAGTGTTTGGTTGATGGAGGATGTGAGCCACGCCTCACCTGTCCATGGAAAGTCGGTGAGGAATTGGTTGATAGCTGTGTAGGGTAATGTGACTATGTTGTTGTCTTTCAGGTACTGTTTTGTCTCGGAGGTCAACTTGTCGTTTTGCACGAACAAGGTCGCATGTCTTTTCCCGATGAACAAATAGCTAATGAACACGGGATTACAGCATACATCGCTGCCTCGCAGATTGAGTGTCCAAGCAATTTCGTCGAGGGCAGATAGTAGAATGCCATCGCACGGTGATTGCGCGAAAGTGGCACGAATGATGTCGAGCTTGTCTTCGCAGCTCTTTCCTGAAAATTGGAGAGGCAGAATATGGATGAGCGATGAGGGAAGGGGCGGACGGTCGGTCCAGATGGCATCAAATGGGTCGGGGATGGTGGTGAGCTGGATGTGATATCCGGCCAGATCGTTGGCCAGCGGCTCGGCATCGGCATGGGTGAACACCCATCCGTCGATGCCAACCTTGTCGGATGGAAGAAGCACGCTACCCAACCAGGCGACAATGGAAGGAGTATCGGGCAGCTTCTCCTTGAAAAGCTGAATGCCAGAGTCTTGGATTTGTGACTCGGCTTGCAGAAAGTAACGAGAATCGGTCCATAATCCAGCGCTATGTTGTGTGACAACTACTGTTCCAGCGGAGCCAGTGAATCCACTAATCCATTTTCGTGATTCCCAATGAGCTGGCACATACTCTCCTGCGTGTGGATCCGTGCTTGGAATGATGACAGCCTGAACTCCTTGGCTTTGCATGAAGTTTCGTAAAGAAGCAATCCTATTAGGTATATCTGACATGTTATATAATATAAGGAGTAAGAATAATACTTGTCAAAGATACAAAGAAACAATGAACGGAAATAATTTTTGCGGAATTATTTGGCTAATCTCAAAAGAAAGCGTAATTTTGCCCCGCTAATAGCATAAAATAACCAATTATATATAATTATTAAGTTTAAAAGAAAATGATTGTAGTACCTGTAAAAGAAGGCGAAAACATTGAAAAGGCGCTGAAGAAGTTTAAAAGAAAGTTTGAAAAGACAGGAGTTGTAAAAGAATTAAGAGCACGTCAGCAGTTTGACAAACCGTCTGTAAAGAACAGACTGAAGATGGAGCGTGCTATCTATGTTCAGCAACTTCGTAGGGTAGAAGAATAATTTTACGTGATTCTTTTGGCGGATTGAATTCTTTTCCGTAAATTCGTCACATGAAATTTTGGTGTGACGTTTCTTATGTTGATAGAATCTTTCTTGGAATATCTCAAACTGGAAAAAAACTACTCTGAGAAAACGATTATTGGTTACTCGGAATCGTTGGCCTCGTTTGAGAACTTTTTAGGCGAAGTAGATAGAAATCTCACTTTGGCAACTGCCGATGCTGACCTGATTAGGCGATGGATAATGGCCTTGATGGATGAAGGGAAGATGGCTTCGACGGTAAATGCGAGATTAAGCGCGCTTCGTTCGTTCTATAAATTTTTGCTGAGACAGGGGCGTATCACCTCAAATCCGACTCAAAGAGTGACGGGACCCAAGAAAAAAAAGCCATTGCCTTCCTTTGTGAGGGAAAGCGACATGGATAGACTTTTGGATGTCGTGGCTTTTGAAGACAGCTTCGAAGGATGCAGGGACAGGATGATACTCGAATTGTTTTATGCTACAGGTATTCGTAGTGCTGAACTGGTTGGGTTGAACGATGTGGATGTGGATTGCACATCCTTGTGCCTGAAGGTGACAGGGAAGAGAAATAAACAGCGGATGATTCCTTTTGGAGAAGAGTTGAGAAATGAACTTCTGGAATATAAGCAACGTAGAAACGAATCTGTGCCAGACCGTGCCGATTCAAGTTTGTTTGTTTCGACAAAAGGAGTGCGAATCAGCCAAAGCCAGGTGTATGAAATAGTAAGACGAAACCTTTCAAAAGTGGTGACGTTGAAAAAAAGAAGTCCGCATGTACTGCGACACACCTTTGCGACAACCATGCTGAACAATGGAGCCGACCTGAGTTCGGTGAAGGAGTTGCTGGGACATCAAAGTTTGAGGACAACCGAAATTTATACGCACACGACTTTTGAGGAGCTAAAGCAAATTTATAAACAGGCCCACCCGCGGTCATAAAAAAGGAGGTAACTATGGAAGTAAGAATTCAAGCCATTCACTTTGACGCTACTGAGAAGTTGCAGGACTTCATTCAGAAAAAGGTAGCTAAGTTGGAAAAGTATTGCGATGATATAAAGAAAGTAGAGGTGTCATTAAAGGTAGTTAAACCTGAAACTGCAATGAACAAAGAAGCGGGATTGAAAGTAACTGCTATGGGTAATGAGTTCTTTGCAGAGAAGGTGAGCGATACGTTTGAGGAGTCGGTTGATGTTTGTGTCGAGGCTTTGACCAAACAGTTGACCAAATCCAAAGAAAAACTACGCGGAAAATAAAAAAAACACGAAAAAAGTTTGATTATTAAAAATAATGAGCTAACTTTGCAGCCGCTTAACCGTTAGAGGGTATTTGGCTGCAAAGTTTAAGCCTCTTTAGCTCAGTTGGCCAGAGCACGTGATTTGTAATCTCGGGGTCGTTGGTTCGAATCCGACAAGAGGCTCGACCTTCAAAAAGGTTAAGTAAAAATAACGCTTGGGTGAATTCCAGAGTGGCCAAATGGGGCAGACTGTAAATCTGCTGTCTCTCGACTTCGGTGGTTCGAATCCATCTTCACCCACTTCATTGCCAATATAGCTCAGTTGGTAGAGCAGCTGATTTGT
>DCGR01000064.1 GCA_002315285.1 Bacteroides sp. UBA1773
ATCTCAACAATCCAAGGCAAAATCGTATCAACTTATTATTTAACCATCACTAAGTCAAGAATTTCCGTGCGTTGAAATAACCGAATGAGGATTTTCTGGGCATTTTCAAGTCGTTGACTTAACAGCCTAACTATTTACCTATATTAATAAGGTATGCGATTCGTGCGCCGAAATAGGAATGACCAGACCGGGCAAACTCATCCTTTTTCGAGTTTTTCCAGAAATCGCCCAATCCATAGTAATATCTTCCTTCCACGAGAAAGTGACCAATGCCAGTTGCAAAATCAACTCCCGCTCCTACCACAATACCATAGTCGAACTTGTTTTCCACCATTTTGCCGTATTGGTAGTCTATCAATCGTTGTTCCTTGGAGAAACCTTCATTCATTTCTTCTTTTTCATTCATGAAATAAGCGAATTGCGGGCCAAGGTTGATGAAGAACTGGCATCCTTTTTTCTGAGAATCCTTGCCAAAGGCGAGATGAGCCATCAAAGGCACCTCTATGTAGTTCATCGAGCGAGAATAGCTATCTTCCGTATCATCTTCTATCAGTTCACTCCATCCGCGTTGTGAATAGTTTATTTCGGCCTGAATGCCGCAAAACATCTTGAAGTATTTTTCTGAGATGTAACGGAATGTCAATCCTCCAGTTTTCCCCATGAATGTGTTTTGCTTTATGCTTGGACTAAAGCTTACCGAGCACATGTTTATGCCGCCATTCACACCCATAGTCAAGTGATGCCGTTCGTTGGTTAGTTGTGCTACAGCAGGCAATGTGGTCAACGTATAACATACAATCAGGGCGATGATGTTTTTTTTCATATCAGTCAAAATCAATTTTCACCAGTTCGAAATCAGGACTAAAATGCACCAGATAAACTTTCTTATTGATATATCCATCGTTCTGCTTGTTGCTTACGAATTTAAAACCACTTTGAATGGTAGGCACAAAGAAGTCATTGATGTTTTGTTCAAATTGGTCGCCAAACTTCAAAATTCCTGTTAAAAAGTAATATGCAATGTCGTATCCAAGCATAGGATAGCGTGGATGACTGATGGCCAAATCCTTACTGAACCATTTCCGATATTCGTTTGTAAACTGGATGCTGGCGGTGTAGAGATTGTTGGTATAAAATGATGAATAGAAATAGGTGTCCATCTCATAAAAATTAGCCAAATAATCATCGGTGTAAAGTTGCCATTCCGGATAGCCAAACAGAATCATTCTTATTTCGGGCGAAATTCTATGTGCCACGACAAGTTGTGGCAACAGTTTGGTAAGTGCCGACGATTTTCCGGAAGTAGGGATGAACAGGTTTTTCTTGTCTTGTGGGATATAGTAGCGCAACGTGTCACCAGCCAATTTGAAACCGCTCAGTTCATCGAATGACTGGTTGCGTTTTTGCAATTCCTGTTTCAGTCCGGCAATGAAGTCTTGTTTGTCGGTATCTGCCGCATCCGCATTCAGGAATACGAAATGAAAATCGGGAAACAGTTTGAAGATGTGGTCATACACTTCCGGAAACAGTTGTGATTTTGGGGCATTCACTTGGAACACCTTGTTGTTGTCTTTCGCTTCGTTGCTTTTCGTAGCGAAAGGGATTACCAGACGGATGTTGTTGTTTTTGCAATAGTCCGAAAGTACAGAAATCTGTTCGGGGATTCCAGGACCAAAAATGATGTCCATGTCCTTCAGTTCCTCATGTTGCTGCAACATATCGGCCAGTGTCTCTTTTGTGTTTCCAGTAGAGAGGGCCGTAATGTCGAGGTTGTGGCCTTCGTGCTTGAGTTTGTCGGCAGCCATCAGGAAGCCTTCGTAAAATTCGATGACGTGGTTTTTGTCGTTTTTAGGCGTGAACGACAGGAGTACGGCCGTCTTGAGTGTTTCCTTTTTTTCCTTGGCAACCGTTTTCTGTTCCGTTTTCTGTTCCACAACGGCAGCAGATGCAGCAGGCAATGTAAGTTGGGCGTTTTCATCGTTTGTCGTAGAAAAAGGGATACAAACCCGTTGGCCTTTTTTCAAGCCGTTTTTCCCCACTTGTGGATTCGCGTTTAGAAAAGCTCCCTGTGAAATGCTGAATTTCTTGCAGATCCTGTAGATGGTTTCCTTTTTCTGTACCACGTATTCTTGTCTGCAATTGCCTTTTGTTTCATTGGCAACCACTTTGTTGGCGTTACTTGGGATTATGATGGTTTGTCCGTTTTTCAGTCCTTCGGTCTTCAATGAAGGATTTGCCTCCAGAAGACTTTCCTGGCTGATGCCGTATTTTTTGCAGATACCATAAATCGTTTCCCGTTTGCCTACGGTGTGTTGTTGGTAACTGCTTTGCGCCATCAACGGCAAAAACAGAAGTGCCATGATGGCAATCAGTTGATATTTAAGTGTCATTTCCTTAACTGATGTTTTTTCTAAACTTTGTGCAAATATACTTCAAGTTGGGGATATTACAAAATTATTTTTTACCTTTGCAAGTTCAAATGGGAAAAATGGTAGAGAAGGAAACAATCAGTGTGTATGGGGCTCGCGTACACAATTTGAAAAATATAGATGTTGAAATTCCACGAAACAGCCTGACAGTTTTCACGGGATTGAGTGGAAGTGGTAAGTCATCCTTGGCATTCGACACGATTTATGCGGAGGGACAACGTCGGTATGTCGAGACATTTTCGGCATACGCTCGCAATTTCCTTGGCAATATGGAGCGGCCAGATGTCGATAAGATTACGGGCTTGAGCCCTGTGATTTCCATCGAACAGAAAACCACCAACAAGAATCCACGATCTACTGTAGGGACTACCACTGAAATATATGATTATCTGCGACTTTTGTTTGCACGTGTTGCCACTGCTTATTCTTATCTTAGTGGCAAGCCAATGGTTAAATATTCAGAGGAGCAAATTCTTCAAAAAATCCTCACTACCTATCAGGGACATCGGATATATATTCTTTCTCCTGTAATATCATCGCGTAAAGGACATTACAAGGAACTGTTCGAGTATATTCTTCGAAAGGGATTCCTCCAGGCGCGTATTGATGGCGAAATCAGGGAACTTGTCCATGGCATGAAACTCGACCGTTATCGGAATCACGACATAGAGATTGTTGTGGACAAGTTGCGGGTTGAGCCCAAAGATGCCGAACGATTGCAAAAAAGCACTTCCGTTGCCATGCAACATGGCAATGGAGTGGTGATGGTGCTTGATGCCGAATCGTTGCAGGTCAACCATTTCAGCAAGCATCTTATGTGTCCCGACACGGGATTGTCGTACAAGGAGCCGGCCCCTCACAATTTTTCCTTCAATTCGCCACAAGGAGCCTGTCCACGATGTAAGGGGTTGGGGTATGTGAGTCTGATAGATGTTGACAAGATAATACCAAACCGTAAACTCAGCATCGCACAGGGTGGTGTGCTTCCTCTTGGCAAATCGCGCAACACAATGATATTCTGGCAACTGCAAGCTCTGCTCGAAGCCTATGAGTTCTCGCTCGACACTCCCATTGAGGATATTCCCAACGAGGTAATCGATGAAGTGCTCAATGGCTCGCCTCGCCGTTTGCGTTTGCGCAGCGAAATCATCCACACCACATCCGATTATTTCACCCAATACGATGGTATTGTGAAGTACATTACACAATTGCAGGATGCCAGTGCCACCGAACAGAAATGGGCAGAGCAATTTTCCTGCACTGCGGAGTGTCCTGAATGTCATGGTGCACGGCTCAACAAGGAGGCGCTTCATTACCGATTGCACGACAAAAACATTTTCGAATTGGCGAGTATGGATATTGACGAACTCTACGTCTGGGTGTCGAATGTGGAGCAGCATCTTGACTCACGGCAGCAAACCATTGCTGCCGAAATATTGAAGGAAATCCGGACGCGCCTACAGTTTTTGCTCGATGTAGGGCTCAATTATCTTTCTCTCAATCGCGGTTCCGTCTCACTCTCGGGAGGTGAAAGCCAGCGTATTCGTCTGGCCACCCAGATAGGTGCCCAGTTGGTCAATGTGTTGTATATCCTTGACGAACCCAGCATAGGCTTGCATCAGCGAGACAACATCCGGCTTATCAATTCCTTGAAAAAGCTACGCGATATGGGCAATACTGTCATTGTGGTGGAACACGACCGCGACATGATGCTTGCGGCCGACTACGTTGTCGATTTGGGTCCTCGTGCCGGACGTTTGGGAGGCATTGTGGTGTTTGCCGGAACTCCCGAACAAATGCTTTCAACAACTACTCTTACAGCTAATTACATCAAGGGAACCATCCAAATAGAAATTCCAGACAAGCGTCGCGTTGGCAATGGCCACTCATTGGTGCTTCATGGAGCCAGCGGCAACAATTTGAAACGCATTGACGCAAGTTTCCCTTTGGGAATGCTTATCTGCGTCACGGGTGTGTCGGGAAGTGGCAAGTCAACATTGGTCAATGACACCTTGCAGCCCATACTTTCGCAGAAACTCTACCATTCGCTGCAAGATCCCCTACCCTTCGAAAGCATAGAAGGACTTGAATTCATCGACAAGGTAGTGAATGTGGATCAGTCGCCCATTGGGCGTACTCCACGTTCCAATCCAGCCACCTACACGGGTGTGTTTTCCGACATCCGCAACCTGTTTGTCAACCTGCCCGAAGCCAAAATCCGAGGCTACAAACCAGGCTATTTCTCATTCAACGTAAAAGGAGGTCGTTGCGAAACATGTTCAGGAAACGGATATAAGACCATAGAGATGAACTTTTTGCCCGATGTGATGATACCATGCGAAGATTGTCACGGCAAACGGTACAATCGTCAGACGTTAGAGATAAAATTCAAAGGAAAATCCATAGCCGATGTCCTCGACATGACCATCAATCAGGCTGTAGAGTTTTTTGAGAATGTGCCTAACATCCTCAGTAAGATAAAGGTGTTGCAGGATGTTGGCTTGGGATACATCAAGTTGGGACAGCCCTCCACTACCCTATCAGGCGGCGAAAGCCAGCGGGTGAAATTGGCCACCGAGCTGGCAAAGAAAGACACAGGTCGCACTCTCTACATACTCGACGAACCCACCACCGGACTGCATTTCGATGACATCAAAGCTCTGATGAAAGTGCTCAACTTGCTGGTCGATAAGGGCAACACCGTCATTGTCATCGAGCACAATCTCGATGTCATCAAATTGGCCGATTACATCATCGACATGGGGCCGGAGGGCGGACGCGCGGGAGGACAGATATTATCCACCGGAACCCCCGAAGAAGTGTCGCAATCTGCGCAAGGCTACACTCCCACATTCCTGAAGGAAGAGCTACAGAGATTCAAGTAGCCGAAGCTTGTCCGTTGTCGGTTGTCACAATACGAACCGGCTCATGACAGCTTCTTACCTTTTTGAGGCTATTCCGGCTTCTTCTTGCGGATCGTCATCGTCGTCGTGTGTTCCTATGTGAAATCCAATACGTCTTTCCTGGTTTTTCTTGTTCTCGTCAATCATGCGCAACAGCTCTTCCACGGCACAGCTCACACTTTGGTTCAGTTCATCGAAATGCAATGTAAACAGGTTGATCATCCTTTTCCTATTCGTAAAGTAGAATGATGTCTTGACCGTGAAAACATCTTCTTCAGCATATACCGTGGCGTGATTGTACAAGCCAATATTCACACGGTCTGCCATCAGTGCCTTGTCCTTTGGGTCGAGCTTCGCGTAATCCTCATCTTCGCATTGGAATACCACGCAACATTCGCCCATCCCATCAACAACCCCGAATGAAGCACAAAACGAACCATTGCTGTAATCGAACGCGATTTCCCCGTCCGAAAGCTCACATTTCACACCTTCCTCTTGCAGATACCTCATCAGAGCCTTACGCATCTTGCACACATTGCCCATGAAGAAACATTCCTTCCAAAATCCAGCCAATTTTCTTAATCTACCTGTTTTCATCTTCTTATTATATTTTCGCAGTTTGAATTTCTTTCGCAAATTTAGACGCAATCACAGTTTGGGGAATCATTTGCCAACAACAATAATAAATCTCATGACGTATTATGCATGCAAAACGTATGACATTACAAAAAGCCAGCAAAAGTGGGGTTGTGGCACAACAATTTTCAATAGAATGTTTTGATGGTTGTATCTCAAAGCCGTACCTTTGTTGCAACAAAACGAAAAAAAAATAATATGAAAGAAGAAAAAAAGAAATACGAAGAGTTGCTGACAACGATAGCGAATACACGCTTGGTCTATAACACGATGAATGACCTCGAAGATATGCTCGACAACCATTCCATCCACAACAACGGCATCAAGCGGTGTTTCACCACCCTGCAGAAACTGCGTTCTGTCTACCGCGACATCAAGGGCGAAGTGAGTCAGATGACCAATGATGCGCTCGACCTCGACATTGTTTTGGCCGACTATCAGCAGGCGTGGACTTTCTTCCGCAGCAATCTGTTTCGTCGTTCCAATCCTGAGTCGGTAGCCTTGGAGTTGCTCGCTTACTGCTGTCCGCCCTACATCCGGGAAGGTATCACCCCCTCGCGGAACAGCATCTACCAAGAGGTCATCGCACAGCACATCGACCTCCCTTTCCTGTTGCTCATGATTCTCAAGGCCATTCCAGGCTATGACTCCAAGGATGGCGATGTAGAAAACATCGATGAACTGTTCGACAACGTGATGCAGGTCATGGAGAAATTCGCGAGCAACAGCACCCTGTTCAATGCCCAGTCGGCCATTGGCAGAGCACGGGAAGAGGAAAACAGGACACGACTCACATTGTATTTACACGTGTCGAACATACTCTACTACTATCAGTCGTTTGTCGATTCAGAGGAACGTTATGACATGTCGAACCAACACAAGCAAAATCAGGTGCAACTCGACATCGCCGGTTTCTGGAACGAGTGTGGAGGTAAGTTGGAACAAACAAAATTCTGGCAAATAGAGGACATGGACAACTACGGATGCTATCGCATGACACTTTGGGAAAAGAAAGCCAACAACCAGCTTCTCTGCACGCGCCACACCTTGTTCGTCTCGAGGAGTGATGAGGGAAACTTGGTTTACTATATGCATCATCCAGAAGCTGTCGAGAAGATTATAAAAGGTGAAGCCCTCAACGACAACGACCACGTGTGGTATCAGACACCGATGCTCGACCGGACTCCCTCAGCGATTACCCTGACGAGGCTTTTGGATTCTGGAGTTTGGAGGGAAGAGATCCCACTTACCCGTTGTACCGACGAGACTGTCACGGCCCAATACGAACGGTGGATGAATCACGACTGCAAGATTGTCAACCCCTTTAGCAAATTCGACTATAGGTTCAACATCAACCTCTATGCCGTCACCCCCACTCACCTTTACATACCTACCGACGACGAAGGAGAATATTACAAGGTGCCGAAATCGTCGTACGAGGGCTTTGGCCTCATTCAGATGACCGACAGCGTGGGCACAGTGAAAATCAACGGGAAAACCTATTTGGCGTTCGATGAATTCCTGCTTTTCATCAGCACCGACAAGGAAGAACTCGACAAGTATGGCATAACAATCGTCAACACCATTGAGTAGCGTCACTGACAGGTACGCATCCTCAACAATAATATTCATCAGTTAAGTGATGATTATTTAACCATCACTAAAAAAATGTTTTTATCATGAAAGAGATCCAAAAAAAAATGAACGAGAGCCAACTGCCCGAGAATGTGGCCGATTTTGGCCTCAAGATTGCCAAGAGTAGCTACCAGACAGGCGAGAAAATAGGCAACAAAACAAACTCATTGATAGATTTTATTATTGACTCAATTTTTAAATGATTTAGTTATGAATGATTTACTGAAATTTGTCACGAAGGTGGCAGTAGGCTCCACAGCCATTGGCGCAGGAGCAGTGCTTGTGAAAAAAGGTTTGGAAAACGGGAAGAACTTGGTTGGTAAAAAAGAAGAGTAATCGTCCCCAATCCGCATCTTGGCATAATCCGTGCATGCTACGTCACGTGGATTATGCCAAGTCAACCCTTTTTCCTTTGAAAAAAAACCACGACAAGCAGCGTATGAACCAAATAATTCGTATATTTGCCGTTAATAATCCTTTTGTGTAAGTAACCTATCAAAAAACACATCTCAATTATGACACAATTAAACAATAGTGAGAAAGAAGCCATAAAGCGCACCACCGGGTGGTCCGACCAGATTGTCGATTACATCAGCTCCATCGACGAAGCAAACATTTACATCAAGGCCCATCTGCAAGAAGCAACGGTGGGCGGACGACCCGCATTGATTCGGAGCGACATCAACTGGAGCGCATTCAACTGTCGTCAGGAATGGCTCGAAACAAAGCTTGCCGACTACGACAAATGGAAAGACTACAACAATGCCGACCTCATCGGCGAGGGCTATCCCCCACGCGATGAGAATGGCGACCCCTACGAGCTCCACCACATCGGCCAGCAACAGCACTCACCTTTTGCCGAACTTACCTGGCAAGAGCACATGGGCGATGGCAACAACACCATCCTCCACCAGATGGGCGAATATTCCAACATCGACCGCCAAGAGTTCGACAAGGAGAAATCGCAATATTGGCAAGCCCGTTTCCATAGGTTCACCCCTGCACAAAAGCGGCAGATCTATGGCAAATAGTCGTGGCCTTTTATTTTATCAAACAATCATGAACTTTTTTTAAAAACCACCAACATCATGTCACTTTATAGAGTAATGACCAAACGTCGTAAGGTATGCAATGGAGTAAACATCGAGCCAGGCATGGTAGTACAAGTAGTCACCCCTATCAACAACTCCGTGCAAGTCGATAACTGGAAGTATGTGGAAGAAGCCTTCATGCGTGTGTTCGGCATCTCACTCCGCAAGGCCAATTGCCTCAACCTCTCGGACCTGGAAATCATCAAACTGAAATAACACGACACATGAGCAACGAGGTTTCCAAAGGCCCAACCGCCATGACATGGGTAGGCCTGATCGTAGGCATCCTGTATGCCATTTCGCCGGTCGATATTTTGCCCGACGTGGTACCAGTGGCAGGTTGGATAGACGATCTTGTCATCACCGGCACCACCGTACTTAATTTCGTGCAGCAGGAAGTGGGCAAGACCAGTCAGACACTCGCCTCCCTTTTGGGATTGGTGAAGTGGGCCATATTTGGCATCGGCATCATCGTGGTGCTGCTCATCGCCTTGTTGGGAGTAGGAATATACAATGCAGTGAAATAACCCTCAAAAATACCGTTCATCATGTTAAGAGGAATGACGACATTCAAGTGCCACGATTGTGGACACACCTTTCGGGGGCCTGATATTGAGTACATGGCCACCGTACTTACCGCGCCACAGAAATGTCCCAAATGTGGCAGCATGCACACCTGTCCGGGTGGAGCATTGAAATCCATCTACAAAACCATTTGGGACTTCATTGACAAGAACAACAGCAAATAATCAGTATGGCAGACGAATTCAAAGATCCATCGGAATTTTCGAAGTACGAACAACACTATTCCGAGTCAAAATTGTGGGACAAGATACGGCAAGTGGCTGTAAAGGCAGGTGCGCAGGTCATCTATCTGGTGCTGTGCCTATATTACACCCTCATGTCGCCCGATGTGTCGGTGGGCAACAAGACCATCATCATTGGCGCGTTGGGATATTTCATCCTTCCCATCGACATCATCCCCGACTTCATTCCCGTGCTTGGCTTCACCGACGACCTTGCAGCCCTCAAGCTTGCCTTCGATGCAGTGCGAGCAAGCGTCACACCCGACATCGAGAACCAGGCGCGGCAGAAAATGGCCGAATGGTTTGGCTGATGCATCATTCTACCCGTAAATAGCCAAACAATGAGACAGCAAAAGCGTCAGGAGCTACGCAAACGGCAACACGCCCATTTTGCCAAGGCTCCTGACATCTGCCGCATCGAACACCTTTGGGGGTTCGACCATACGTTGGCAGGCATCATCGCGAAAGGTCTTCGTGCATTCATCAAGCAAAACCACCGCATAGGCAGCACTCCCTGCACGTACGTCTATCCCGACAACGACCTGAGCATACCCGATGTGAAAGCGGCAAAGTCGCCCGATGCATATTCCCGCTGGCAGTCCGACTTGCAGAAAATGCAATGCGCCTTCGAGGACTATTATCGCCGCGATGGCGATTTCACCGATGCTCCAGAAGCCTACCAGCGCTTCAAGGAAGGCATACAGCTATTTGCCGATCATTTCCACGACCTGTGGATCTGAAGGACTTAAGTAATCAAGGCAAAAGCGTACCAACTTATTATTCTAACCATCGCTAACGTCTTGAAAGATGGTCGGAAAATCCTCATTCTTACGACACACTTGCGCATGATCACAATATCACTTCTATCAGGGTACGTCCTTTCAACTCCACCGGTGGCAGCAAGCCCGGTGTTTTGCCTTTGTTGAAGCAGAAACTTACCATGTAACCGGTTTTCAGGTTGTACCGTTCAAGATATTCTGCAAGTTGTTTCTCGCCTCGTTCGTTATACGATTGTCCTCGCCATATCTTTAGCTCTACGATGTACTGTTCACCGAGATAATCTATGACGACATCGGTGCGGGTGAGGTCTCGTGTCTGGGCTTCGCAGTAGTAATCTATCGGACAGCAAGTTCAGCCATTATGCCATTGGAAGCAAAGGCAATGTCCTTGAGTCTGATGAGCTGAAGTGTTTTCTGCAGTTTTTCTATCCGGTCCAGATGAATAGCCACCTTTGAGTCGTTAGTCAGTTCTATCACTCCTGGCTGTCGTGGGTTGGTGATCATTTTCAACCCATTCGAGATGAGCGAATCCACAATTGTCCCGCCATCGTAACCGAGGTAGATGGTGTTGCCGACAATGCGTTCTATTCGTGCGCTCACACTAATGTTTTTTGTCACCTCTCCCACTATTGGCACTTTTATCTTTGCCATGTAGTCAATATGCACAGTCTTGTTGTCCACGCCCGTCAGGCTTAGTGGGATTTCCTTCTTTGTGGTTGCTTTTACTGCTTGCAAGATTTCTGAAAATGATACGTTTGCGTTCATGATTTTCTATAATATAACATTTAACTTGAAGTTTGCAAATATTCAGTGCTTTTTCTAAATCAAGAAATTATTGAAATTTATTCAAAATTAAAAAAATAAACCTGCAACAGCCCAATACGTTCCAACAATTCCTGCGATCCAACCAAGTATGCCAATTAGCATTGGCCATTTCCATCCAATTTTATAAAAACTAATGGGGCGACAAAGCCACCACATAATATCATCAGGTGTAATTCCATCAATAATTGCTTCTATTGCTACGTTGAAAACTTGAATGATAGCCCAAACTAAGATAACCCACATAAAAAATGTTCCCATAATCTTTTTTACAAATTAATGATATTTTTTTACACGTTACTTTAACTTCCTAATGTTGTAACTATTAATGTTCCCAAAAGAATTGATAATAGTTCTATTGCTGCGCTTTAGTCATATTTTTTGGTATTACTTATCGCCTTAATCACTTCCCATGCAACACCCACGCACAAAAATATGCCTCCGGCCACTTTTGCAAGTCCACTCTTTCCTTTTTTATTTTTGCTCATAATTCAATTATTATATTTAAATTAAATTTATTCATACGATACGTATTCACCTTTATTTTTCCAGAAGTTTGTAATCTTATTTTGATATTCTTCCAGTTTAGACACCTTATTTTGTAAGTCTTCCAACTCCTTATTTCGATTCTCAAGTGCTTTACACATCTCAAGATAAGAAGATGCAAAATTAATATAATATGTGTTACCGTCAAAATTCTTATATACATCGGCAAAAACATCATCCAATGCAGCAATAATCTTTCTTTTTGCTTCTTTTAATTCTTTGTCAGCCTTGTATTTTTGATACCAACCATAAATTTCAATTACAACACTAAGGCCAACAGCAACCCTTCCTAAATTTTTTGTGATATTACCTGCAAGGTTTGTTGCTCCCCAAGGTTTAAACTTATAAGTAAAACCAAACCAATCCTTAATAAGGTCTCGAGCGGCAAAAACTTGTTTTCTTGATACGGAAGCATTCTTCATCCATTCTGTCCCTTGTTTCATTGCTCCTTGTATAAAAGAGTTCTGATTGTTAAATTCCCGTTCGAATTTAACGGCAGCCATTTGAATGGACATGGCGTTATTATCACAGCATGCTTGAACAATATCATTGATATTTCTTTCTACTACATAACCTGTAACATTATCACCTTGGCGTCCTAAAGCTATGTCTAAGACTTCAGCAAATGTTTCCACAGATGCGCCACGAATCTCTGCGTAGAGTGATCCTTTGTAATTGTCAAGTTGATTTTGCATTAGGCTCCTGTTGTTGTCAATTTGTGTTTTTAAAACAGAACGTTCAGCTTCGAGATCAGAGCAAGAATCTTTTGATTTCTTAATTGCCTTGTTTATGGGTTTCGTAATATCTGAAATCTGCTTATCGACTTGAACAAACATATCTTTCACGGAGACTAATGCAGCATTCCCTCTCAATTGACCAATATTGCTATTATCAACTACCTTGCTAACACATTGACGCAATGATTCAATATGTGAACGCTTTTTGTAGTCTTCTGACTTCGCAAACCAATGAACTAACCCTTTTCCTTTAGGATCTGCTGCAATACATACTATATTAAGACTATGTTCTTCTTGAGGTGTAAGATTGATGGCTTCTCTCAATCTTTGTATTAAGTTATTCTTCTTTATATTCTCGCCTCGTGCAAAGTCCTTGTCATCAGTCAAATCGTATCCTGCTTCATCCATCTTGTTTATAACAAATATGGATGATGACAATTTGCCTAAATCGCGCATTATCCATTTAATAATTGGCACGTGACTATCCTTTAATGGAGTTACAGCATCACACACATAGATAACAATATGTGCCTCGGAAAGATATTTCTTTGTAATGTCTGAATACTTAACATTTTCTCCGTTTATTTCACGTTCTTTGGTTCCAAAAAGCCCCGGAGTATCAATAATTTCAAAACCCTTCTTAAGTCCATTTGGGCGATAAACTTTCAACTCATCGGAAGACTCATCAGTATCAATTTTCATTGTATCTTCAAGTCTTCCGAGTAACCCAGCTATAGCACTTGTTTTACCATCCGAGAAACTGCCCAGGAGTACAATGCGTACAATCCCATCACTTATCATGCTCTGAATGCTCTTAACCTTATCAATCCAATCTTTTATATTAAGACCGACTGACTCTCCTTCTTTTATAAGGGTTAGCATTGCATTTAAGTTTGGCACAGATTTTAAGCCTACGTTAAATTCTTCCATATTCGCTCAGTTTAATATTATTAATATAAGAATTAATCTCTGATTTGAGGTTTTCAAAAGATTCATCCATTTCATCAAGATCTTTAATGAGATTATCAACGGAATTCACCATACGCATCTTTTGTGAGTTAATATCTCTGGTAATACTTGTAATTTTATTTGAAACCGCAATAATTGTTTCCTGCGCTATTTGTGCCATCTTTCGACTAATATCTTTTTTGGCTTCTCCTTTTCCACCATCTGAACAGACAGCAGAACCAATACTTCCTATGAGAAAACCAACGCAAGCACCTACGGCAGTTCCAACAGGTCCAACAAGGGATCCTATTGCTGCTCCTGTTCCTGCAGATCCACCTGTTGTGAGAAGAAAATTCCCGACATCATCAAGGTTAATATCCAAGTCCTCTAACTCAGAACTTAAATCATAATCTATATTCAAGGAAAGGTTTGGCAATGATATGCCTTTGAATTGCGATATGCCATCTAATTTCTCCCCTTTTATCTTTACTTTTTGATTAATTTGATTAAGTATATCCTTTATTGATTTAGAAATAGATCTTGATAATTTTGTAGGAAATGATTTTGTATTGCGGCTAATTTCTTCTTTTTTGCTGTCTTTGCTCATGTCAGAATCCAATATTTCAAATATTTTTTGCTTCAAAGTAGAGATTTCACTATTAACTAAATTCGACAGTTGAGAGTTTAACTTATTATTGGCATTGCCCATGGTCGTTATCGCAAAACGTCGATATTCGTTTAAGGACTTGCGCAATTCATCATTTTGCTCTTCCTGTTCATCGAGCAACATTTCTATCTCTCTGGAGACCTTACGAGCAAAAGAAACCATCTTTTGCTTATTTGATTCAGTTATCTCATTAAGAAAATCTTTTGATTTTGAATCAACAAGATTTATGACTGTTTGGAACTGACTGAAACGTAATATTTGATCAGAATTTCCAAAATAATTGAGCAATTTTGACTGATACCCTTGCAGATCTTCACGTCGCGACGAGAAAGAAGCTTTTGCGCACATAGCCAAAAGAGCTTGCAGTGTAATATGTCCCTTGTAAACTTCTTGGCCTAGAATTTTTGTAAAGGTTTCTTTGATTAAATTCTCATTTTTAAGCACAACTGGCGAAAGTAACGTTTTACGTTCTTCCTCCTCGTCATAATTAGATACGCCACCTCTAACGTTTTGAATGGAATATACGCTTACCCAATCTCCAAGATAATCTTTTATCTTACTTGCAGTTGCTTCGTCTGGTTTCTTATTGTGTGCTTGTACATAAAAAACGCAATGTGCCCTGCGAAGCGCCTCCTCAATGCCATCTTTATATTCTTTTTCATTGCCTTCAATTCCAGGCACATCAATCAATGTAAATTTCTTTTTATTTATTTCTAATTTATACTCATGATATTCCTTGGTAAAGTCTGTACGTCCATCACCGACGATTTCACCATCAGAGTTTTTCTTTCTATTATTTTCGAATAGAATGCGGAAAGTTTCAATGATAGTACTCTTGCCTGCATTAGTCTCTCCAAAAAATGCTATGACGAGGTTGTCCCAAGAGATTGCATTCAAAGAAAAACGTGTTTCATTTTTTATCTGTTCAATGAGGTGTTGCACTTTATCGACTAATTCATTACGCATTTTTGTAAACTCACAATTGCTGCTTCTGAGTCCTTTAATATTCATGCTTGTACACTCAAGGTAATCAATTAATTCATGATATTTACCTTCTATATCAGCTTTAGTATTGAAAGCCATGTTGTTATTTGGAGTGGTTTGACTTTGGGTTTCATGTTCCATAATGAAATTCTTGGAGATGATTTTATCTAAACTTTGAGCATCATCAAGACTTCGCACGTAAGTGTCTTGGCTATCAGATAGGTCGTTATTTACTAATTCATAAATATTATCCAAGGCATCTTGATAGCGTTCTTCTAATTGTATGATTTCTTCCTCTTGTTCATCATCAATTGAAAATTTTCGCATTTCTTTTAATGATCGTTTAAGGCTTCCGTGTTCAGATCCCGTTTCTTCTAATTTGCGCAGATATATGCATGCACGATAATAATAAAACCAGTAATCTTTCACATTATTTTCGAATTGACGATAATAGTTTCTTAATTGGGAATCCGCTTTTTCATACTCTTCATTATCAAGTGAAACACAAAGTTTGTTAATCAGATTATTCCAACGTTCTTCATCAAAATCTGATGCAGGGTCATCTGTAGTGGAATAACTAGAAGAAGATCTGTTTGATCCTATTACGCCTTCAAGTAGGGCTGCAGCCCCTAAGCCGAGTAATGTACCAATCATAAAGTTATGTATAATTTATTTTTTTCGTTGCTAAGTTCGGGATAAAAATCAACAATGAAGAAGACTTTTACAAACAATTTCAGTGACATTCGCCGAATTGTCTGCAATAAGTATTCACATACGAAACGGCAACAAGTTTTGTTGCTGCGAACTGGTGTGATGTGATGAAAGTAAGCTCGTTTTTCATGACGTTTACCAACATGACCATACAGGCTCCAAGGATGGTCGTTACTGATGCGACAATTAGGTTTCGACACAGACACAAAAAAGCATGGAGCCATCCCGTTGCCACCTGTTTCCAGCCTGTAGGCCTTCGCATCGCCCTTTTGTCCGAAACAGGCAACAAAGAAAGCCCCAAGCTGATGTATAGGATTTGTCGGTTTTGGATACTTGCATCACATGCCATTGACATGTTCCGACAAACTGACATACATCACATGGGGCGCCCTTGTTGCTTTGATGTTCTGGACAAACGATGAATTTGCGAAGTTCACAGGCCATCATACCAAAGCGCGTAGGCACGCCGTTTTATGTATATGTGTCTCTCGCTTTCGTTGGCCCCGAAAGACCTTGGTTGGCTTAAGACGATGCAAATATACTAAAACTATGCGATTTCAGTTAAGTTTTGATAAAAAAAAACAAGCTTTTTGCAAAATGACATTTTCATGCCAATGATGCGGACATTCAATGTGTTTTGTTTCAACTCGTTTCTTGCTCTCTGCTTAACCGATGCAAAAATAATGACGAATTGGAAACTTTGGCAAATATTATCAAGCATTTTTACCATCAAAACAGGGAAATGCACACAAAACGTATAATTATACAAAATGCGAACAAAGGGAGTCAGTGGTCAGTTTTCAGTTTTCCTCAGCTGAAGTTGATGCTTGCCGTCTGGGCCACACGCGCCACGATGAGGTCGCTGCCGATGATGGAGTAGCGTTCGGCCGAGGTCACCAGCCGCTGCTCGCCCGCCACCTTGCGGACGGATTGTTTCAGAGCGCCTGCGGCAGCGCGAAGCGCCATCGGAAAAGGTGAGATTGTGCCAGCGATACTGGCAGTGCACGAATGATTGATTTGTCTCATAATTCGGAAATCCTATTTTTTCACGTGCAATTAATTGCATCGGATTTTCGTGAGGTACCGTTGAAATTTTCGTGAGGAACCAGTGAATTTTTGCTGAGGAACCAGCGATTTACACCAAACGGAACCAGTAAGTTTTTGCGGAACATCCGTCGGCGTCGGAACGTCGGATTGCATTTCTTTTGTTTATGGGACCTCAAAAAAAAGTCTGTTCGAGAAAAAGTGTAATTTTCAGAGGCGTATATTTGAGAAAAAGTGTAATTTTGCGCATGTGGAAATAATCAAAAAGTGTAATTAGGCTATGCTTTACAGGAAAATAAGCACAGAGATTGAGACGCATTTACGCTCTGGAAATGACAAGATAATGGTTATAGAAGGAGCCAGACAGGTAGGCAAATCGTACATAATCCGTGAAGTTGGCAATCGGCTTTATAAAAACTTTGTAGAGGTAAGTGATGATTAAAAAATAACTTGGCATAAAATGTTTAGTTACGCTGGTACGCCTTTACCTTATCTTGTTGGCTATTTTGAAGCTGAGTTTCAGTCACGTAGCCCGCTACGCTCCTTCAACCCAACTCCAAAGCGTCTCAACAATCCAAGGTAAAATCGTACCAACTTATTATACTTTTCAATCTGATCTACATAATTCTGTCTAACAAGAATCTCCATGTCTGATGTATTTGAAATTCCATGCAAAGATGGTGATTTTATCCAATATAAAAGATAAAATGCACTTATTTTGTTGTTTTATCAAACATATCTGTTGGTTTGGGGCAGGTTTTGCCATTTTATGCGTAGCAATTTCAGTCGTAAGGCAGATTTTCCATCAATGATTATGCTGCAAGGCAGTTTGCGGGTGTCATTGTGGGGCTGTGGAATGCTTGAACTCATCTTGTTTGGCCATCACTGAAAGGGAGTGATTTTGGTGGAACAAGAAAAAAAGCGTATTTTTGCGGCGAATTTGTGCGAATAGGGAATACGGACTGCGAATGGGTGGTTGGTATGTTTGAAGCATATATATAAAAGGTGTCTCTTGACTGACTGATGGAAATGAATTATAAAGACGCAATAGATAGTTTTCTGCGAAAACAACATTACTCGCAGATGGATGTGAAAGCGGCCTTGATAGACATGGATGGCGTGCTGTTCGACTCTATGCCTTACCATGCGCAGGCATGGGTGGAGGTGATGGCCGATTATGGATTCCCGTTTACGCGAGAGGATGCTTACATGAACGAGGGCAGGACGGGGAAATCGACCATCAACGAATTGTCGATGCGACTTCGCGGACATGGCATTACCGACGAAGAGGTAGCAGCCATGTATGCGGCCAAGACGAAACGATTCAACACTTATCCAAAGCCTGAGCCAATGCCAGGTGCTGCCAGTCTGTTGCGGCAACTCCAACGGAGTGGCATCAGCCCTGTGCTGGTGACTGGTTCGGGCACTGCCACCCTACTCGACCGGTTGGAAAAAAGTTATCCGGGGGTGTTTGTGAAGGAACGGATGGTGACGGGCTTCGATGTGAGATATGGCAAACCCAATCCTGAGCCTTACCTGATGGGGCTCAAAAAAGGTGGTGTGGAGCCTTGGCAGGCTTTCGTCGTGGAGAACGCTCCACTGGGCGTAAAGGCAGGAGTGGCGGCAGGGGTGTTTACCATAGCGGTGAACACTGGTCCGCTCGCCGATGAGGTGCTATTGCGCGAGGGCGCCAATTTGTTGTTTCACAGCATGGAGGAGTTTAGTGAGTCGTGGCCGTCTGTATGGTCAGCTCTCCAGCCTTGATCAGGGCGCGGTGATCGATGAGGTAACTGCCTTTCTTCTTTCCCAGCCGAATGTCGCGGATGTAATCGCCTTGGCCCGCCTTGCGGATGATGAGTTTGTCGCGATTCCAGTATTTCTTGTCGAGTTGTATGACGATTTCATCGAACACGGGTGTCGTGACGGTGTAATGAGGTAGTCCAGGACAGTCGGGATAAAGTCCCATCATGCTGAACAATGCCCATGCTGACATGGTGCCGGTGTCGTCGTTGCCGGGAAGTCCTCCGGGGGTGTTGGTGAAATGCTTGGCAAGCAATTCCTTCACCAGTTTCTGTGTGCGCCATTCCTCGCCTTTGAACTGGCTGAACAGGTAGGGATAAGCCAAGTCGGGTTCGTTGCAGGGGTCGAACTGGTTGTTGTCGAACACTCCCTGCAGTTTCTTCACAAACGCTGCATCGCCTCCCATGAGCTTGGCAAGTCCGGGGATGTCGAACGGCACGTAGAACGTGTAGTTCCATGCACTGCCTTCGTGGAATCCAGGTACGGGTTCGAAATTCTTGCCTTGTTCGGGATTGAATGGAGAGAAGAACTTGCCATTGGGCAGTAAGGGGCAGAGCGTCCCCGACTGCCGATTGTAGTAGTTCTTATAACCCATGGCGCGTTCGCGCAACTGTTTGGCCGTTTCCTTGTTTTCAAAGGCTTCGGCCCAGGTGGAAAGAGCATAGTCGGCCACATAATACTCCAGGGCGTGCGACACGCTGTTGTCGGTCGGGCTGCGTAGGGGTATGTAGCCATAGCGCAAGTAATCCTGGATGTCGGGGCGAAGCTTGTTGTCGCGTTGCTCGCCGAAAGCCGATTTCTTCATGGCTTTCCATGCGGCTTGGGTGTTGAAATCCTGCAATCCTTTCATCCAGGTATCGACAATGATGGGGATGGCGGGGTCGCCCTCCATGGTGAGTGTCTCGCGTCCATAGAGTTCCCAGCGTGGCAGCCATCCGGTTTCGTGATACATGTCGAGGAATGTGTGGATAATGTCGAGTTGGCGGTCGGGGAAGACCAATGTGAGCAGCTGGTGAAGATTTCGGCAGGTGTCCCACAGCGAGAAAACGGTGTAGCGATTGCGATGGGCACTCATCACCTTGTCGCCCTCCATCTGTGGATAGTGTCCGCTGACATCCTGCAAGAGGTTGGGATGGATGAGGGTGTGGTAAAAGGCGGTATAGAAGATGTGTTTCTGCTCGTCGGTACCTCCCTTGACCAGAATGCGACTCAGGTCGTCGTTCCACAGGCGGCGTGCATTGAGGCGCAATTGATCGAAACTGATGCCGTAGGGTTGTTCCTTGTCGAGATTGAGGCGTGCATTCTCTATGCTGACGAACGACACTCCGATACTTACCTCGATGGTTTCCTTGGCGCTGCTCATAAACGAGAACCACGTGCCGATGTCGTCGCCACTCAGCTCCTTGGAATAATTGGTGTAGAGTTTGTATTGTCCTGCGTCCTGGTTCCAGTCTTTTTCCCAGGCAGCCGTGTCGCGCATCTTCTTCCAGTAGCCACGGCATGTCGGGAGTTTGGATATGCGCATGACGAAATAGATGGGAAAGACGGCCTGGGCGTTGTAGCAGAATGTGCCCAGCAGTTTGGTGCCTTCCACCTCACGATCGTTGACGAAACGCACGGTGGCGCCACTTTCGTTGGTGAGCCCTTCGCCCAGATTGAGCAGGATGTTGGCTTGTCCTTCGGGAAAGGAGAAGCGTAGGCGTGAGGTGCGCAATGTGGCTGTAGCTTCGCAACGGATGCCATATTTATTCAAGGTGTTGGCATAGTAGCCTGGAGAGGCTTCTTCCTGACTGTAGGTTGTGCCATAGTGGGAGTAATCCACATCGAGTTCGCCCGTGGTGGGCAACACGAGCAGTGAGGCCATGTCGGGACATCCCACGCCACTGAGGTTGACATGCGAGAACCCCGTGAGGTATTTGTTCGTGGCCTCATAGGGGGTGGACCACCAACGCTGATCCTTTTCATATTTGTTGTCGGTGGGGAATCCCATCACATTGAAAGGCGACACCGACATGAGCCCTTGCGGGCAGATGGCTCCAGGGTGGCACGCTCCATAATTGGAGGTACCGACAAAAGGATTCACATAATCTACAGGCTCCTGTGCACTCAGAATTACTGATGTCAGAAGAAACAGGCATATCAATAGTTTGCGTTCTTTCATTTCATTTTTCGTTTGATTTACAAAATTAGATTTTTTAGGTCAGAAACACACAAAAACAGAAAAGATTTTCATAATTTTGTGCCCGAAGTAATATTTTCAATCAAAAATGTCACAGACAACGCTGATAAAAAACGTATTGCTTGACGGCAATACCACCAATATACTGATTGAGGGCAACCGATTCAAACATCTACATGCAAATGCCAACACTCATGCCGACAAGGTGATTGATGGCACCGACATGGCCATTCTCCCACCCTTCTATAATCTGCACACCCATGCAGCCATGGACATCCTGCGTGGCTACGCCGATGATATGCCTCTGTTTACGTGGCTCACCGAGCACATTTGGCCTTTCGAAGCAAAGCTGAAGCCAGAGGACATTTATTGGGGCACGAAACTTGCCATACTGGAAATGATCAAGTCGGGGACGGTATTCTTCAACGACATGTATTTCGAAATAGACCAAACCATACGTGCCGTGGAAGAGATGGGGATGCGTGCTGCCATTGGGGTGACGATGATGGAAAACCATCCGCTTGCCACTCGCGAAGAGAAAATGGCGTTGTTGCGCAACTGGAAAGGCAGCGACAGCCAACGGGTGGTGCTGACCACAGCTCCACATGCCATCTACACTTGTGGCGAGGAACTGCTCCGCGATTGTGCCCAACTGGCTGCTGAGACTGACACCCGCCTGCACATCCACATCAGCGAAACCGAGCAGGAAGTGAAGGACTGCTTGAAAGCCCATGGCACAACCCCCGTGAGATACCTCGACAAAATAGGTCTGCTCGGGTCCAATGTCGTTGCCGCCCATGTGGTGCATGTGGATAAGGAGGAGATACAGATACTGAAGCGAAGAGGGGTGACGGTGGTGCACAATCCGTGCTCGAACATGAAACTTGCATCGGGTATCTTCCACTATGCCGACATGATGGCCGAAGGCTTGTCCGTAGCCTTGGGGACGGATGGAAGTTCATCGAACAACAACCTCGACATGCGCGAGGAGATGAAGATGGCTGCCATGCTGGCCAAAGTGAGCACTGGCAATCCCACTTGCCTGTCGGCCCAAGAGACATTCGAATGGGCCACCGTGAATGGCGCGCGTGCATTTGGCATTGACGCAGGTGTGATAGCCGAAGGCAAACTGGCGGATGCACTGCTCATCGACCTCAACAACGAACGGATGACACCCAATTACAATCTCACCTCGAACTGGGTGTATGCAGCCGACTCGTCGTGCATCGACACGGTAATCTGCGACGGACGCATACTGATGCAACACCGACATGTGGAAGGCGAGGAAACAATCATAAAAGAAATCAGGAACCGTTATAAGTAGTACACCCTATGGGAATCGAACCCATATCGTCGGAACCGGAATCCGATATTCTATCCATTGAACTAAAGGTGCATCCGATTAAGATGCCGCAAAGATACAACAACTTACAAAACAAAACAAATTTTCGCAACAAAAATGAGTAAACTTATCAAACCAGCTGGATATAAAACGCTCCTGGATCTTCACCAAACAGAAATTGGCATCAAGCAAATCAAGGACTTTTTCCAGCAGAACCTGTCGTCGGAACTGCGCTTGCGTCGTGTCACCGCTCCATTGTTCGTGCTGCAAGGATTAGGACTCAACGACGACTTGAACGGAGTGGAACGGGCCGTGACATTTCCCATCAAGGACCTGAACGACAACAAGGCCGAAGTGGTGCATTCGTTGGCCAAGTGGAAGCGTGTGACCTTGGGTGAATACAACATCGAGCCAGGCTATGGAATCTATACCGACATGAATGCCATCCGTGCCGATGAGGAATTGGACAATCTACACTCACTCTACGTGGACCAGTGGGACTGGGAGCGTGTGATTACGCGCGAACAACGCAATGTGGAATTTCTGAAGGAAATCGTGACGCGCATTTATGCCGCCATCGTCCGTACTGAATTCATGGTGTATGAATCGTTTCCGCAGATAAAGCCCACCCTACCCTCGCCTCGCAATCTGAAGTTCATTCACGCCGAACAGCTTCGCCAGCTCTATCCACACCTTACTCCTAAGGAACGTGAAGACATGATATGCAAACAGTATGGCGCAGTATTCATCATAGGCATCGGTTGTCCGCTGGGCGATGGGAAACCCCACGACGGACGCGCACCAGACTACGATGACTATACCACCATCGGGGCAGATGGATTGCCGGGGCTGAATGGCGATTTGTTGCTCTGGAACGATGTGCTTGGCCACAGTATGGAACTCTCGTCGATGGGAATACGTGTGGATAAGGACGTACTGTTGACCCAACTCCATCAGTCAGGGCAGGACCAACGGGCAAAGCTGTATTTCCATCAGTTGCTGCTTTCCGACATGTTGCCACTCTGCATTGGTGGCGGCATCGGGCAGAGCAGGCTCTGCATGTTCTATCTGCGCAAGGCCCACATTGGTGAAATTCAGGCATCCATCTGGTCGGAACAGATGCGGAAAGAGTGCAAGGAAGCAAACATACACTTAATTTGACATACGAATGAATGTTGATATTGAAAATAGCTGGAAGGAACAGTTGCGGACGGAGTTTGAGAAACCCTATTTTGCCAGTCTCACCGAATTTGTCCGTAAGGAATACACCGAGGGGCCCTGTTTCCCTCCTGGTCAGCTCATTTTCAATGCGTTCAATCTCTGCCCGTTTCACGAAGTGAAGGTGGTCATCATCGGGCAAGACCCCTACCATGGTCCCGGACAAGCGCACGGATTATGCTTTTCTGTGGCCGATGGGGTACAATACCCGCCATCGTTGCAAAACATCTTCAAGGAAATCGAAGCCGACCAAGGCACACCAATACCTGACACAGGCAACCTCACCCGCTGGGCCAAACAGGGAGTACTGTTGCTCAATGCCACCCTCACGGTGAGGGCGCACCAAGCCGGATCGCACCAAGGCAAGGGCTGGGAAGAATTCACCGATGCTGCCATCAGGGCACTTGCTGAGCAGCGCGACCATCTGGTGTTCATCCTTTGGGGGGCATACGCTCAGAAGAAAGGTGCATTCATCGACCGCAAACGCCATTTGGTGCTTTCATCGGCACATCCATCGCCCTTGTCGGCATGGCACGGATTCTTTGGCAATCATCATTTCACACTTGCCAATGACTACTTGCAACAATATGGAGAAACGCCCATCAAGTGGTAACACCTCATCTGATTGAATAAACATAACTGATTGATATATCTTATGATGAAAGGTTTTATTCGTTTGATTTCCATCCTATGCCTCATTGCTTGTTGTGTAACTGGCTGCCAAAGAAGACAACAGGGCTATGATGTGTATTTGCTTATTGGCCAATCAAACATGGCAGGACGTGGCACCATGCTCGAAAGCGACACAGTAGAGGCAATCCCTGGCGTGTATTTGCTCAATGGACAAGATAAGCCTACCCCAGCCCGCAACCCACTCAACCAGTATTCCACCATCCGCAAGAACATCAAGATGCAGCAAATATGTCCGGGGACAGCATTTTCGCAAACGCTTGCCCAACATACTGATCGTGACATTCTGTTGGTGGTAAATGCGAAAGGTGGCACTTCGCTCGACGAATGGATGCCAGGTACCAATTTCTATAATGAGGCTGTGCGCAGAAGCAAGGAAGCCATGAAATTTGGTGTGTTGAAAGGTATCTTGTGGCATCAGGGTTGTGCTGATAGCGCTCCAGACAAGACTGCATCCTACTTGGAACGCCTCTCGACGATGGTTGCATCCTTACGCACTGATTTGGGCATTACCGACGAAGTGCCTTTCATTGCAGGTGAATTGGCTTATTGGAGACGTTCGTCGGCTGCATTCAATGACATGATCCATCACATCGGTCAGCACATTCCCAACAGCAGTTGGGTGTCGGCTGAAGGATGCACTTGGCTCAAGGACTCTATCGACCCCCATTTCAGTCGGGATGGACAGTTGTTGCTTGGCCGACGCTATGCCGAGAAATTCATCAAATGAAGAAAGTAAGGATAACAGCCATACGCAGAACACAGTACAACGACCTGATGGCACGGTACGAGAACCCCATTGAGCATAGTTGTGATGTCAGTGAAGGCCAGTCGTGGATAAGTGTCGATGGGCTGTGTCCGGTGGGGTTGTGTTCTGAGGCATGGAAGACAATGAAAGAATTCGTAGAAGCTTTGGCAAATGGGAAAGGCAACTTCTACGATGGCTGGATGAAAAATCCAAATAGCGCGATGATCAGTTGCAATGACGGCTTTCGCCCCGTGAGTTTTTACGTGGAAACCATCGAGGAAAATCCTGTCGTTTAGCTCATGGCATTTTGTCAGCGTCTGCAGCGATTAGAGATTCCAGTCACAGGCATAGAAATGAATGAGCAATGAAATCGAATCTGCATGCAAACTTGAAATTATTTCAGGTAAAATTTGGAAGTAATATTCTAAACTCCTAACTTTGCGAAAAATAGATGTTGTTATGGTAGCAGATAAATATGTAAGATTTGACTGGGCCGCAAAGCGTATATTGCGCGACAAGGCTAATTTCGGTGTCTTGGAAGGTCTGATTACGGTTCTTCTGAATGAGGAAATCCATATCGACGAACTATTGGAAAGCGAATCCAATCAAAATGCCGAAACCGACAAGTTCAATCGTGTGGATATCAAGGCAAAGAACTCAAAAGGAGAAATCATCATTGTTGAGATTCAACTTACAAGAGAACTTTACTATCTTCAACGAATACTCTATGGAGTTGCCAAATCCATCACCGAGCATATAAACCTTGGCAACAAATACGACAAGGTAAAAAAGGTATATAGCATCAGCATCCTATACTTTGATTTAGGGAAAGGAGCTGATTACCTTTATCATGGTCAGACCATATTCAAAGGTGTACATACAGGGGACACATTACAAATAAGCACAAAAGAAAAGGATGTGATAGAAATGAAAACTCCTGATGCTATTTTCCCTGAGTATTTCCTTATTCGAGTGAATGAATTCAACAAGGTTGCCACTACCCCATTGGAGGAATGGATTGACTACCTACGTAACGGAAATATTAGCGACAACACCACAGCACCAGGACTACAACAGGCACGTCAGCAATTGAAGTACATGCAAATGTCGCGCACAGAACAAATAGACTATGAACGGCATCTGGATGCCATTATGACGCAAAATGATGTGATCTCGACCGCCCAAAAAGAAGGACGTGCTGAAGGACGTGCTGAAGGACGTGCTGAAGGACGTGCTGAAGGACGCGAAGAAGGACGCGAAGAAATGTTGCGTGCTACAATCATGAACGCACAAAAAATGGGGTTATCAATGGAATCCATTGCCCAGTTGACACAGATGCCGATAGATGAGCTAAAACATTATCTGTAGTCATTCTGTCGCAAATCTGTCATCATCTCATTGCTGAGCAAATGTCATTGTGCTTTGCTTCTTCGGAATACCACCACTCTCCAAAATATGATGAGAGCCACGAAAAATGTAGCAACTCCAATGGCTGATGCATAATTTACCGGCAACCCTACTCCATTGTTGCTGACAAGAATGAACGTGACACAAACCGAAGTCATGAAACAAGCAGGAAATAATGCTATCAGATAGTACGGACGTTTGCGGTAGCCAAACAGAAACAGTGTCAGCATCCAAAGCGTAATGACTGCCAACACTTGATTGATCCAGCCAAAATATTGCCAAATCATGTCGAATCCAAGTTTGCACTCATAGTTGAACCATAACAGCAAACCGACAATCACGAAAATAGGCATACTGATGAACAATCGGTGACTGATTTTGCACTGGTCGATGTCCAAAGACTCAGCTATCATCAACCGTAATGCGCGCAATGCCGTATCGCCAGTGGTAATGGGTGCTGCCACTACTCCCAATATGGCCAATAATCCGCCAAAAGTCCCCAACCAATATTTCGACACTGTATTGACAATAACAGGTGCTTCAACCACGTTTTCGGCATTCATAACCACATTGCCTCCATCATAGAAAAAATAAGAGGAAATGGCTGCCCAGATGAGGGCTATCACTCCTTCAGTCAGCATCGATCCTCCGAAAACCATACTACCAATGCGCTCGCTTTTCATACAACGTGCCATCATTGGACTCTGGGTGGCATGAAATCCACTAATGGCTCCACAGGCCACCGAAATGAACAGGCAAGGGAAAATCGGTCCCAGCGATGGACTACGGTTTTGCAAACCATCGGTTATCTCTGGCATTCCTGAAGAACCATGAATAAGCAGACATACAAGTAATGACACAGCCATGAACACTAGTGCAAAGGCAAACAAGGGATAGATACGACCGATAATTTTGTCTATCGGCACCATGGTCGCAATGAAATAATATATTAAAATGATGATTGTCCACACCATCATTGTCTGTACCGATCCATCGCCAAAGGCACTTCCCAAAATGGCTGCTGGACTATATACAAATACCACTCCAACCAATGCCAACATGACAATCAGCACATTGAGCATCAGTTTCTTCATTGGTTTTCCCAAATAATGACCTATCAGATTGGGTAACGACTCTCCATCGTGCCGTATGGAAAGCATTCCTGACAAATAATCGTGCATGATGCCACCGAACATACAGCCAAGTACAATCCACAGATAACATGCAGGACCATATTTGGCACCAAGAATGGCACCAAAAATAGGACCTGTACCTGCAATGTTCAAGAACTGAATCATGAAAATTTTCCATGATGGCATTACTACATAGTCTGTCCCATCGGCCTTTGCAACAGCCGGAGTCACTCTATTATGGTCTGGTTGGAATATCTTTTCCAGAAACTTGATGTAAAAAAGTCCTCCTATGACCAACACAAATAGGCTCAAAAAAAATGATATCATGTAATCGATTATTATTTCGGCCACAAAGGTAATACTTTCAAAGTATTTCGCAAAAGAATTTGTCTTTCCGTTTCCAGCAGACAGTTTTTATGTACGTTTGACACTGTCATCTGTTTTCATCAAACCCTTTCTTTTTAGGAATGTCGGTGGATAATGAATTTTAGGTCACTTGATATGGAAAATAGCGCTTTTATGAAATTATCTTTTGGGAAAACAAAATAAAGCCGTAAATTTGTACGATTTTGTACATACACATAAATAGACATTATAATAATGAACATCAAACTGAAAGAAAACTGCAAATACGCACTGATTGTCCCCACCAGCATGGGCTTGCGTATTACTCCTGAGAATGGACAACCTGTCCATAGTAGCGACATCTTCAAACTACAGGCAACAAGTGCCGAAACCAATGTAGCAAGCATCGCCTCGTATTTAGGACTTCCAGTGAAAGTGCTTACCACATTCGTAAAAGGCAGTCCGTTCGCACATTTCATCAAAGCCAACTTGAAGAGCCGTGGCATGGACTATGAGGGAGTGGAAGTGGAACAAGGTGGTCCATGGGGCTACCGTCACCAGATAAACATTGCCGACAGCGGTTATGGATCGCGCGGTCCACGGGTGTGGAACGATCGTGCAGGCGAGGTGGGTCGTACACTGAACGTGAAGGATTTCGACCTCGACCGCATTTTCGGACAAGAGGGTGTGCAAATCATCCACTTATCAGGATTGATTGGTGCCTTGAGCCCTGAGACAAGCCGTTTCTGTTTGGAATTGGCACGTGCCGCCAAGAAGTATGGCACACGCATTTCGTTCGACCTCAACTACCGTGCTTCATTCTGGAAAGGTCGTGAGCAGGAATTGCACGATATCTTTGCAGAGATTGCCAGCTACTCAGACATACTCATCGGAAACGAGGAGGACTTCCAACTCTGCCTCGGCATTGAAGGTCCCGAAGCTGGCGGCAAGGACATCGCAGCCAAGATTGACGGTTTCAAGGAAATGATCAAACGCGTGAAGGCACAATATCCCAACACCCAAGTATATGCCACTACCCTGCGTCAGGTGAATAACACCAATAGTCATAACTGGGGAGCTATCATGCTTGAAGAAGACAACTGGCACGTAATCATGCCACGTGAGATACATGTACTCGACCGTATTGGTGGCGGTGACGGCTTCGTAGGCGGCTTGCTCTATGGTATCCTGAAGCAATGGACTCCCGAGGAATGTGTACAGTTCGGCTGGGCAAGCGGTGCATTGGCCACCACATTCCTTACCGATTATGCACAACCTGCTGATGAAGAACAGATTTGGAGTATTTGGCAGGGTAATGCAAGAGTGAAAAGATAAAAGAGTTGACAACCCAATCCTATATGTAAATCTACCAGTACACAACAACCATGTTATATTATAGCAGAGGAAGTAAAACCGACAACATAACGGCCGATGAGGTACGCGGAATACTGAAAGAAGTGTTCGACAAGATGGGCAAGAAGCATCGTGTGCTTGCCCTGCCACCCGATTTCACCCGATTCAACTCGTATGCAGGCCCTATCACTGAAATGGTCTATGACTATTATGGTGATACTCTTACTGACGTGATGCCTGCTTTAGGCACGCACGCTCCGATGACCGATGAGCAGATAAAAATCATGTTTTACCATGTTCCTGCAAAACTGTTTCGTGTACATGACTGGCGCAACGATGTTGTTACCGTGGGGAAAGTACCTGCCGAATACATCAAGGAAGTGTCAGAAGGAAGACTCGACTATGAATGGGAGGCACAGGTGAACAAGCTGTTGCTCGACCCCTCGTTCGACTTGATTCTGTCCATCGGACAGGTTGTGCCTCACGAAGTCATCGGAATGGCCAACTATAACAAAAACATCTTTGTGGGTGTCGGAGGTCATGCCGGCATCAACAAAAGCCATTTCATTGGTGCCACTTACGGCATGGAGCGCATCATGGGGCGTGCGATAACACCAGTGCGCAAGGTGATGGAATACGCCTCCAAGCATTTCATCAATAACCTACCCATCGTATATATCCAGACGGTGCTCTCGAAGGATGAATCGACGGGTAAGATGGCATTGCGTGGACTTTTCATTGGTGATGATTTTGAATGTTTTGAGAAAGCTTCGGCACTTGCCTTGGAATGCAATTTCATCATGGTGGAAAAGGAAATCAAGAAATGCGTGGTTTATCTTGACCCAGAAGAATTCAAGAGCACATGGTTGGGCAACAAGAGTGTGTATCGCACACGTATGGCTTTGGCCGACAATGCTGAATTGCTGATTATTGCTCCTGCGCTGAAGGAGTTTGGCGAAGACAAGACGATCGACCAACTCATACGCAAATATGGATATAAAGGTACACCAGCCACACTAAAAGCCACCAACGAAAACGAGGATTTGCAAAACAACCTTGGCGCTTCGGCACACCTCATCCACGGTTCGAGTGAAGGGCGTTTCACCATCACCTATTGCCCGGGACCTGACATGACGCGCGAAGAGATAGAAAGTGTTGGGTTCCAGTATGCCGATCTCAACGAAACGCTGAAGAAATATCCGATAAACAAACTGAAAGACGGTTGGAACACAATGGTCGATGGAGAGGAAATCTATTACATTTCCAATCCTGCCCTCGGCCTATGGGCATATCGCGATCGTTTCAAGGATTGACACCTTAATTATATTGGACAATTTATATTTTAGCGCATGAAGATTGTATGCGACAACAAAATCCCATTCCTTAAAGGAACATTGGAACCTTACGCTGAGGTGGTGTATCTGCCAGGGAAGGAAACGACAGCCGAGGTGGTGCGCGATGCCGATGCCATCATCACCCGTACCCGTACCATCTGCAACGAGGCCTTGCTGAAAGGTTCGAAAGTAAAAGTGATAGCCACTGCCACCATCGGCTTTGACCACATCGACACCGTATGGTGCGAATCCAACGGTATTGTGTGGAAAAATGCTCCAGGATGCAACTCCTGGTCAGTGAAACAATATATTGCCTCGGTGTTGGTAACGCTGGCAAAGAAACACAAGTTGCGTTTCGAAAATCTCACCTTAGGTGTTGTTGGTGTTGGAAACGTGGGCAGCAAGGTGGCCGAAGTGGCCAGACTGCTTGGCATGAAGGTATTGCTCAATGATCCCCCACGTGCTCGCAAAGAAAGTAGTGCGATGTTTGTGAGTCTTGAAGAAATCATGGAGCAGGCAGACATCATCACCGTGCATGTGCCACTTTCGAAGAGTGGCGGTGATGCCACTTGGCACTTGTTCGATGCTCAGCGTTTGGCAAAGTTAACCCCAAGACAGATACTGATAAACAGTTCACGCGGTCCGGTAGTTGATAACACAGCTTTGAAAGAGACCTTGCAGCGACATGCTCTGAAAGGTGCTGTACTGGACGTGTGGGAAGGTGAACCGGATTTGGATGCCGAATTGGTGTCGCTGCTCGACATCGCCACGCCCCACATTGCGGGCTATTCAGCCGATGGCAAAGCCAATGGTACTACCATGAGTGTGCAAACCGTAGCCAAGTGTTTGGGATTGCCGCTCACCGAATGGAATGCATCAGGGGTGCCTGCACCCAAGCAGTCACTCACCTTCGCCATCGATGGAAAAGGGAAAAGCAAACAGGACATTCTTTCAGAAGCCATCCTTTACACTTACGATGTGACTACCGACAGTGATGCACTACGCGCATCGCTCGACAGTTTTGAGACACAACGCGGAGACTATCCTGTGAGACGAGAGCCGACAGCCTACACCATTGTATTGTCAAACGTGGAGGAAGAGACGGCTGATACATTAAGAAGAATCGGATTTCAAACAAAGTAATAACAATTCATAAAATAACAAGAAAATGAACAAAGAAGTATCTGATATTGGTTTGGTAGGTCTTGCCGTGATGGGCGAGAACCTCGTTTTGAACATGGAAAGCAAAGGCTTTCATGTAAGTGTGTTCAACCGTACGGTAGAGAAGGTTGACAAGTTCATCAATGGCCGTGGCAAAGGGAAGAACATCTATGGTGCCCGAACCATGGAGGAATTCATTGCCTCGCTGAAACGTCCCCGCAAAGTGTTCCTGATGGTAAAGGCAGGTCAGGCTGTGGATGATTTCATTGAAAAACTGTTGCCTTACCTGGAACCAGGCGACGTAATCATTGATGGTGGTAACACACACTTCCCTGACACAGCACGCCGCACTGCCTATGTTGAAAGCAAAGGCCTGCTCTACATCGGTACAGGTGTGTCGGGTGGTGAGGAAGGTGCCTTGAAGGGTCCTTCGATGATGCCTGGTGGCTCCAAGACTGCATGGCCATTGGTAAAACCCATTTTCCAAGGCATCTGTGCCAAGGTTGAGGATGGTTCGCCATGCTGCGACTGGGTAGGTGAAAACGGTGCCGGACATTTTGTGAAAATGGTTCACAACGGCATTGAATATGGCGACATACAACTCATCTGCGAATGCTACCAAATCATGAAAGACTATCTGGGCATGAGCAACGAAGAGATGCACGAAGTGTTTGCAGAGTGGAACAAGGGCGACCTTAACAGCTACCTCATCGAGATCACACGCGACATCCTGGCCAAAAAGGACGAGGAAGGCAAATATGTGCTGGATTATATTCTCGATACAGCTGGACAGAAAGGCACTGGCAAATGGACTGCCATCTCGGCACTCGATCAGGGTGTGCCCTTGACACTGATTGGCGAAGCAGTGTTTGCGCGCTGCCTGTCGGCACAGAAAGAAGAACGTGTAGCTGCATCGACTATTCTGAATGGGCCTAAGGGGAATAAGTTTACCGGCGATAAGAAAGCTTTCCTTGAAGACCTTCGCAAAGCATTGTTTGCGGCCAAGGTGGTATCGTATGCACAAGGTTATGCCCTGATGCGTGCTGCAGCCAAGGAATATGGTTGGAACCTGAACTATGGTGGCATTGCACTGATGTGGCGTGGTGGCTGTATCATCCGCAGCGTGTTCTTAGGCAAGATCAAGGAGGCATTCGACAAGAATCCAGCCATTGCCAACATCCTGCTCGACCCTTATTTCAGCGAGAAACTTGCTGATGCACAGAACGGCTGGCGCAACGTAGTGGCACAGGCTGTTGTAAACGGCATCCCCGCTCCTACCCTCACATCGGCTTTGGAATATTATGACGGCTACCGTTGCGACCGCTTGCCGGCCAACATGCTTCAGGCACAGCGCGACTACTTTGGCGCACACACTTACGAGCGTACAGACAAGTCTCGCGGTGAATTTTTCCATACCAACTGGACTGGCCACGGTGGTGACACGGTAGCCGGAACCTACATTGCATAACGAATGCTACAACAAGGTATATATTCAGTATTGCTATTGTGCGTGTCCAATGTCTTTATGGTATTGGCATGGTATGCCCATCTGAAGATGTCAGAGCAATTCAGCTGGTTCCGTTCGTGGCCGCTGATTGCAGTGATAGCCTTCAGTTGGGCTATCGCATTCTTCGAATATATGTGTCAGGTACCTGCCAACCGCATAGGATTTCGGGATAACGGAGGTCCTTTCGACATTGTGCAACTGAAAATCATACAAAAGGTCATCACACTGGTCATCTTCACGCTTTTCTCAATGTGGGCATTCAAACTTGAGTTGCGGTGGAATCACTTGGCGGCATTTGTCTGTATAGTCCTAGCAGTCTATTTCGTGTTCAAAAAATAAAATGACATCAAACATTCGTAAGAAAACCGCCCGACATATCCGAATCACCGTGGGCATTGTCCTTTTCTTCGTGGTGGTGCTCATTGCTGCGGGTAATTTCATGCTATACACGGCATTACGCCCGGATGACAATGTGAGCTTCTCGAAAGAAAATGCTTTTGAACGATTGTTCACGAATTATCCGGACACTAAACAGTGGATTGACAGCCTGGAACAGGCCCACGCCTTACGCGACACTTTCATTATGGGTGAAGGCTCCTATCGGATCCATGCTTTCTACGTGAAAGCTGCCTCCGACACTGCCTCCACAGCCATAATCGTACATGGCTACACCGATTGCGCCATCAAGTTCATGTATATGGGCAAAATGTATCACGAGGAACTTGGCATGAACATTCTCATGCCCGACCTGCATTATCATGGCGAGAGTGAAGGTGCAGCCATTCAGATGGGATGGCTCGACCGACTGGATGTGATGCGTTGGATCGACGTAGCCCACAACATTTTCGGATCAGCATCCATGGTTGTGCATGGCGTGTCGATGGGTGCTGCCACGGTCATGATGTTGTCGGGGGAACCACTTCCCTCTTATGTGAAATGCTTGGTTGAGGATTGTGGCTACACATCGGTGTGGGACGAGTTCTCTCACGAGTTGAAAAACCGCTATGGATTACCCTCATTCCCAATACTCAATGTGACCAACCTGCTATGCAAATGGAAAATGGGATGGTCGTTTCGCGAGGCCAGTGCATGGAAGCAAGTGCAAAAATGCGAACTGCCCATGTTGTTCATCCATGGTGATTCCGACACATTCGTGCCCTCCAACATGGTTTATCCGTTATATGTGGCAAAGCCTTATCCCAAAGAGCTATGGATAACAAAAGGTGTCGCCCACGCTGCTTCCTACAGGAACAATCCATCCGACTATACCGAACACATCCGAAAGTTCACACAAAAACACATGCAGGACCTTACTGTTTCTGAAACCACAAACGAATAATCCAAATCTCACACATCATGAACATATTAGTAACTGGAGCAAACGGACAACTTGGCAACGAAATGCGGCTTATGGCCTTATCGGCAAATCATCATTTCATCTTTACTGATGTCACCGAAATGCCGGCCGAATCGGCAGCCATGCTTGCCAAACTAGGTGGCGGGAGAACATGTACCGATACCATCAGGCTCGACATCACAAATCTCGATGCCATCCGTTCTATTGTAAATGCCAATCATGTTGATGCCATTGTGAACTGTGCCGCTTATACCAATGTGGAAGGTGCGGAAGACAATCGCCAGTCAGCCACCTTGCTTAACGCCCAAGCACCTGCCAATCTTGCACAAGTGATGAAGGAAACGGAGGGGACATTGGTCCATATCAGCACCGACTATGTATTTGGCAAAGAGCCTTACAACAAGCCCTGCCAGGAAACACAAACCGGTACTCCTACTGGTGTGTATGGCGAGACCAAACTGGAAGGAGAAAAGCTTATCCAACAGTCTGGTTGCAAGCACATCATCATCCGTACAGCATGGCTTTACAGTGAATTCGGCAAGAACTTTTGCAAAACCATGTTGCAGTTGCTCTCCACAAAAGACATGTTGAGTGTCGTAATCGACCAAACAGGAACTCCGACTTATGCTGCTGATTTGGCACAAGCTATCATGGTGTTGTTACAACAACCTACGACCTCTGGTATCTATCATTTCAGCAACGAAGGAGTCTGTTCGTGGTTCGACTTCACGAAAGCCATCCAATATCTTGCCAAATTGGACAAATGTCAAGTTATTCCTTGCAATTCGAACGATTATCCAAGCAAGGTGGTTCGCCCGGCATACTCGGTTCTGGACAAGACAAAAATCAAGCAAGAAGCCCACATCATCGTGCCATATTGGATTGACTCCCTCGAACAGTGTCTGAAGCATCTAGGGTACTTGAAATAATGACATCAGCTTTTTCTTTCACCTTTATAATTAAATAGTCATGAGAAATTTATTTGTACTAATCATCTGTTGTCTGTGTGTATTGGTTTCCTGCACAAACAACGAGCCTTACACGCTCAAGCGTGGCATCAACATTGCGCATTGGCTTTCACAAAGTTCGGTCAGAGGCGAGAAACGCGATGCGTATTTTACCGAGAAGGATGTAAAATACATCGCATCACTGGGATTTGACCATATCCGCATTCCCATTGACGAAGAACAGATGTTCAATGAGCAAGGTGAGAAAGAAACTGAAGCTTTTGCCCTACTGCATCGCGCCATCCAACAGAGTATCGACAACAACTTGCGTGTGCTGGTGGATCTGCACATCTTACGTTCGCATCATTTCAATGCAGCCGAAAAGCCACTCTTTACCCAAGAGTCCGCTCAGGAAGCATTCTACGAATGCTGGCGAAAACTGAGTTCCGAACTGGCATCCTATCCAGTCGGCATGGTGGCTTACGAACTGATGAACGAGCCTGTGGCCGACAAGCCAGAAGATTGGAACAAGATAGCAAGCCGCTGCTATCAGGTAGTGAGAGAGCTGGAACCAAAACGTGTAATTGTAATTGGTTCAAACCGTTGGCAAAGTTTCAACACAGTAAAAGACTTGAAAGTACCCACTGGAGACCCCAATATCATCATCAGTTTCCATTACTACAACCCTTTCCTTCTCACCCATTACGAAGCATCATGGACTGGGCAGAAAAACTATCACGGTCCTGTGCACTACCCCGGACAACTGTTGACCGAAGAGGAACTTGAGGCCAGCTGCCCAGAAGAAATGAAAGCCTCCATTGCAGGCAACACGAAGCAAAACTACGACAAGGATGTGTTCCGTAAGAATTTCAAGGATGCTGTGGACGTGGCAGCGAGCTATGGCTTGCCTGTCTATTGCGGCGAATATGGCTGTTTGAGTTCCGCTCCTATCGATGATCGGATGCGTTGGCACTGCGACATGGAGGAAGTGTTTGAAGAAATGGGCATCGCACGTGCCTTGTGGTGCTACCGTGAAGGCAAAATCGGGTTTGGCATCCTGAAAAACGAAGAGCCTGATAATACGCTCATCGAAGCGCTCCAATTATCAAAGAACAACTAACCAATACTTTCTAAAACCAACCACATGAAAAAGTTTTATTTATTAGCACTTTTGTGCATTACCTTGGTAGCATGCTCTGACAACTATCCCAAGGTAGAGAGTTCAATGCCATACAAGGTGGTGAACGGTACTATCGTCCTTGAAGAACCTGCACGCCAACCTGGCCAGGAGTCAATGTTGAATTATGCCTGCGAGCCCATGCAGACCGTCCGTGTCGGTCTGATAGGAGCCGGAGGCAGAGGACGCGGCAACATGGGTGTGCTCATGCAGATTGAAGGCGTGGAGATTACCGCTGTATGCGACCTTTATCAAGATCACGTTGATAAGGCTCAAAAACAAATCAAGGATGCTGGCCGACCAGCTGCCCGCGAATACGTAGGTGCGGAAGCCTACAAGCAACTTTGCGAAGCCGATGACATCGACCTGGTTTATATCTGTACTGGATGGCAGATGCACGCTCCTATCGCTGTCTATGCCCTCGACCATGGCAAGCACGCAGCCATTGAGGTGCCTGCAGCTACCAGTATCAAGGAATGCTGGGAACTGGTAGATGCCAGCGAACGCAACCGTCGTCATTGTATGATACTCGAAAACTGCTGCTACGACAAGTTCGAACTTTTGGCTCTCAACATGAAGCAAAAAGGTCTGCTGGGCGAAGTGTTCCACGGTGAAGGTGCCTACATCCATAACCTCGATCCATTCTGGGCAGGATATACGGACAGCTGGCGTCTTGATTTCAACGTTAAGCACAGCGGCGACAACTACCCTACTCATGGCCTGGGTCCTGTTTGCCAGTCGATGGACATCAACCGTGGCGACAAGATGACCAAACTTGTTGCCATGAGCACAAAAGCCATGAACTCTGCCGAAGTGGCCATGAGATATAACAACAACAAGGAAATAGCCGAAGGCGACCAGGTCGTGACACTCATCAGCACCGAGAACGGACACGAAATCCTGATTCAGCACAACGTATATGGAGCACGTCCCTACAACCGTCTGTTCATGATTGCTGGCACCAAAGGTATGGCCAACAAATATCCTTTCGAGTGGTTTGCCGTGGACAGCAAGCAAGCCCCTGGCGTGGCTGAATTGGAGAAATATAATCCTGAAATGCTCATATCGGGTATGAGCGAATCTTCGATAGAAGCATTCAACTATTTGAAACAGACATACGAACACCCTGTTTGGACCGAACACGAACAACGTGCCCTCGAAGTGGGTGGACACGGTGGTATGGACTATATCCTCAACTCACGCATGATCTACTGTCTGCGCAACGGACTGCCCCTCGACATCAACGTGTATGATGCCGCACAATGGAGCTGTCCTGTCGAGCTCAGCGCCTTATCCATCAACACGGGCTTCATGCCAGTGCAAGTACCCGATTTCACCCGTAGCGACTGGAACAAGACACAGGGTATTACGTTTGCTCACAAGTAATTGTATCATTCAAACATGAACAGAACAGTCTTCTTACTGACTTGTTGCATGGTTTGCACGGCCTCTTGGGCTGTGCAGCCAGACGCAGGTTACATACCCAACCGCTATCCCCTCGTAGAGACATCGTACATGGAAATGCCTCTCGGTTCCATCAAAGCCGAAGGATGGCTCAACGAACAGCTACAACGCCAACGCACTGGCATGACGGGGCATCTTGATGAAATCTACCCACAAGTGGTGGGAAAGCGCAATGCCTGGCTGGGTGGTGATGGCGATGCATGGGAGCGCGGACCCTACTGGATCGACGGCCTGTTGCCCTTGGCCTACCTACTTGATGACAATGAGTTGAAAACGAAAGCACAGGTATGGGTGGAAGCCATCCTGAACTCACAGAAAGAGGATGGATATTTCGGTCCAGACACCGACCGTCCGCAGGAGCCCGGACTACAGCGTGGCAACTCCCACGACTGGTGGCCTAAGATGGTAGCACTGAAAATCATCAAGCAATACTACATGGCCACCCGCGACGAACGTGTCATCCCATTCCTGACAAAATACTTCCGATACCAGTTGCAAATGCTTCCTACTCATCCACTTGACCACTGGACATTCTGGGGGGCACAACGCGGTGGCGACAACCTCGACATTGTGTATTGGCTCTATAATATTACAGGAGACAAGTTCCTGCTGCAATTGGGTGAGCTAATCCATTCCCAGAACACTCCTTGGACGGAATATTTCACCACTACCGACCACATGTACCGCCAGCACAGCCTGCACTGCGTCAATCTGGGACAAGGTTTCAAGGAGCCAGTCATCTATTACCAGCAAAGCAAGGATCCAAGAAACCTTCATGCCGTCGATGAGGGAATCAAGCGGATACGCAACAGCTTCGGCCTTCCTACCGGTTTGTGGGCTGGCGACGAGGACCTGCGTTTCGGACATCCCAACCATGGCTCGGAATTTTGCACAGCCGTAGAGATGATGTATTCTCTCGAATGTATCACCCGCATTACTGGCAACGTGAATTGGGCCGACCATTTGGAACGTATTGCCTACAATGCCTTGCCGACGCAAGCTGATGACAATTTCACTGGTCGCCAATACTACCAACAGGCAAACCAGATAGAGTGTTCGCTTGCCCAGCGTAATTTCTCCACACCTCATGCCACCACCGACCAAGTGTTTGGCGAGCTCAACGGCTATCCCTGCTGCACCACCAACATGCACCAAGGTTGGCCAAAGTACGTACAAAACTTGTGGTATGCAACTACCGATGAAGGGGTGGCGACGTTGCTCTATGGTCCATCGACCATGAAAGCGACTGTAGCCAATGGAGTAAAGGTCGAAATCAAGGAAGACACCTTCTATCCTTTCGATGAAACCATTACCTTTTCCATCAATTTCACCGACAAGAAGCAACACCAAGCCTATTTTCCTTTCCACCTTCGCATCCCCGCATGGTGCAAGAATTCCCAAATCAAGGTAAACGGACAAGCCATCGACATTGCCACCAACGCAGGCACAGTCTGCATCGTACGACGCAACTGGTCAAAAGGTGACGTGTTGACACTCGAATTACCCATGCAAGTAACATCCAGCCGCTGGTTCGACAATGCTGCAGTCATAGAACGTGGCCCCCTGCTCTATGCGCTCAAAATGAACGAGACATGGATCAAAAAGGATATGCCAGCCGACATGCAAGCCACTTACGGCAAGTGGTACTATGAAGTTACCTCTAACACTCCTTGGAACTACGCATTGGTGGAAGAGCGCCTGAAAGCCAATGCCATCGACCAGTATGTTCACGTAGAGAAATCAGGTAAGCAAGCAATCTATCCATGGAACGTGGACAATGCGCCTGTCATGCTCCACGTCAAGGCATTACCACTACCCAATTGGACTGCCGCCAATGGTTCTGCAGGCGACATCACATTCTCGTCGCTTCGCGCGGAAAGCGAGAACCTCATCGACATCACACTGATTCCATACGGATGCACGACACTGCGCATCACCGAATTCCCCGTCAGATGGGGCATCAAATAACTTATCATACATCAGAAAAAAATGAAAACAAGAACTACAACATTCCTTTTGGCCTCCGTCCTCGTTGCTTCCACCGCAATGGCCGATGTGGTGGTAAAGCCATCCAAGGTAGTAGGACCCGTAAAGATCATGAACGCCGTGAACAATGGTCCAGACAAGAGTAATGGCGACCAGGTACGCGACAATTTCCAGACATTCAAGGACTGCGACATACCGTATGGACGTACCCACGACTCCAATCACAATTCCAACTACGGAGCACCACACACGGTAGATATCACCGCCATTTTCCCCGACTTCTCCAAGAATGTCAACGACCCTGCCTCCTACGACTTCACCTTCACCGATGAATATCTGGCCACGATGCAGGAAGCTGGCACAAAAGTGTTTTACCGACTGGGACAAAGCATCGAACATGGCTCCAAGAAATATGGCATCATGCCTCCCCCCGACTATAAGAAGTGGGCACAAATCTGCGAACACATCATCCGCCACTATACCGAAGGATGGGCTGACGGCTACAAATGGGACATCGAGTACTGGGAAATATGGAATGAGCCCGACCTGGATGCCGACAACGAAGCATGGAAGCGCAATCCACGCACCTGGGGTGGCAGTCCTGAAGAGTTCTTCAAGTTCTACGAGATTGCAGCCAACCACCTGAAAAAATGTTTTCCCAAGTTGAAAATCGGTGGACCCGCCTTGGCTGGCGAGGAAAATCACGTTGACCGGTATGCCTGGGCCGAGGATTTCCTTGCTTATATGTCGGAGCACAAAGTTGGAATCGATTTCTTCACCTGGCATGTATATAGCACCACACCGCAAGGCATGGCCAACAAATGTTTCGAAATCCGGCAAATGCTCGACAAGCATGGCTATACGAAAACAGAATCCATCCTCAACGAATGGAACTACGTAAGAGGATGGACCGACGAATACCAATATAGCGTCATGGCCATGAACAACCTGATTGGAGCCTCATTTGTGGCTTCTGCCTTCAACCTCTGCAACAAGACACCGCTCGACATGCTCATGTACTACGACGCACGTGCCTTCTGTTCATTCAACGGCATGTTCGACTACTACACCTTCGCACCCAAGGAAGGCTACTACCCATTCTATGCCTGGGCGAAGCTCCGCAGGCTTGGCACTGAAATAGAGGCCACCTCCGACGATGAAGAGATAAGCGCCACCGCAGCCACCGACGGAAAGGGGAAGACGGCCGTGTTCGTAAGCCGCTTCACCCCCGACAACAACATTGTGGCTTCCAAGTGGGTCAACGTCAAGGTGGAAGGGCTCCCCGGCGATGCAGAGCTCATCGGTCACATCACGGATTCCAACCACCTATACACCGAGATTCCGGTTCACATCAAGGATGGGATGATTCGTGTGAACATGGAGCCACGGTCATTCATTATGATAGAAATCCGATAACACAAGAATTACCCACATGAATGTCATTACCACAGCCCTTCAGGGAGTTTACATCATAGAGCCACGTGTGTTCACTGACTCGCGCGGATATTTCTTCGAAAGCTATTCACAACGCGAATTCGACGAGAAAGTAGGTACCTTGTTGGGTCATTCCATCCGGTTCGTTCAGGACAACGAATCCATGTCGGGTTACGGTGTGATGCGCGGCCTGCACTATCAGCGGATGCCCTACACGCAGTCAAAGCTTGTGCGTTGTGTTCGTGGCGCCGTACTCGATGTGGCAGTTGACATCCGTCAGGGGTCCCCCACTTTCGGACAACATGTGGCAGTTGAGCTCACAGCCGACAACCACCGCCAATTCTTCATTGCCCGTGGTTTCGCCCATGGTTTTGCCGTACTTTCCGACACGGCCGTATTCCAGTACAAATGCGACAATTTCTACCATCCTGAAGCTGATGCCGGCATCAACATCACTGACACGAGCCTACACATCGACTGGCGGATTCCGGTAGAACATGCCTTGCTGTCCGAAAAAGACCTGAGGCATTCCAATCTGGGCGATGCCGTGCTGGATTTCAACATCAATGACAAACTGTATTAACCAATCATTTTTTTTACATCTAACCCAATGAACAAGAAAACATTATTCCCATGCCTTGCTGCAATGATGCTGAGCGTTGGCTCGCTGGGCGTTATGGCGCAGAACAACGAGTTTATCACCTACGAACAGTTTGGTGCCGTAGGCGATGGCGTACATGATGACATGGATGCCATTGTCGCAGCCCATGCCGTAGCCAACGAACGCAACATGCCCGTTCGTGCCACCGATGGCAAGACCTATTACATCGGCAACATCGCACGCACGGCAACCATCAAGACCAATGTCGATTTCGGCAAGGCCAAATTCATCATCAACGACGTGGAGCTCGACAACATCCACAAGAACATCTTTGTCATCGAGCCATCCACAAAGCCCTATGAACTCACAGGAGTAAAGCCACTCACACGCGGCCAGAAGAATCTGGGAGTAAAACTGCCCACACGCAGCCTGCTCGAAATCGTCGATGACAGCCACAACATCTACATCCGCGAAGGTCTCAACCAAAACAACGGAACCGCCCAGAAGGAAGTGTTCATCGCCGATGAGAATGGCGACATCGAAGAGCGTTCCGGCATCGTGTGGAATTACAAGCAGGTTTCACGCCTCACCGTGTTCCCCATCGACAAGACACAACTCACCGTCAAGGGTGGCATCTTCACCACCGTTGCCAACCAATGTCCATCCAAATACACCTATCACGGTCGTGGCATTCAGATCAACCGTTCCAACGTACGCATCGAGAATGTCACCCACTATGTCACCGGTGAGTTGGATCATGGAGCTCCTTACAGCGCATTCTTCAATGTCGATCACGTAGCCGATGTCGTCATCAGCAATTGTCTGCTCACCCCTCACAAGACCTATGGGACTATCGGTAGCGCAGGCAAGCCCGTCAACATGGGTACTTACGACCTGGGAGGCAATTCAGCCGTCAACATCGTTTACGAGCATATCCGTCAGACCATCAGCATCGATGACAGTCGCTACTGGGGTCTTTACGGCTCAAACTTCTGCAAGAATCTTACCTTCGACGACTGCCACGTGTCGCGTTTCGATGCACACATGGGTGTCGAGAATGTCACACTCACCAATTGCATCTTCGGCCACATGGGTGTCCGTAGCGTAGGTTTCGGCACCATGCTCATCGAGAATTGCGAAATCCACCACAGCAACCTCATCTCGTTGCGTGAGGATTACGGAAGCTCATGGGAAGGCGAAATGATTATCCGCAACTGCAAGCTCAAGGCAATGAATCCTGACCTCGAGCACTTTGTCCTCATCTCAGGCTCCAACACAGGTCGTCACGACTTCGGCTATCTCTGTTACCTGCCCGAAAAGATTACCATCGATGGACTCGAAATCGACGACAGCATCATCAAGGCAAAGGGCTACAAGGGACCCGACATCTTCGGTACCTTCAATCGCGATGCACAGGCCACCGACCTTCTGCCATTCGTACTCAAAGGTAAGGTCACGATGAACAATGTAACCGTCAAGAGCCGCAAACCTTTCCACCTCAGTGCCAATCCAGGCATCTTCAAGGATTACGAAGTGGAGGGCGTAAAGCTGAAGTAAATTCGTTCCTGCAGTCAGCCGTCTGCTGACAAATACCCTACCCCATCATGGTTCGGCCACATTCCACGGCAATCATGATGGGGTTGTTGGTTTCACTATCGAACGTCATTTGATGTCCAGAATACTAGCATCACAAAATTAATGGTTAAAATAAGTGCAAAATTGCAAACTTTTGGTTATTTTTGCGACCGAACTAATCATAAAAGAAGATAGAATATGAAAAAACTAACACAACTGCGTTGGGGCTTCCTCGCTTTGCTATTGCTGACTGTCACAAACGGTTGGGCCATTAGTGAACCCGATTCATTGGTCCTATCTGTTGAAAACGGCAGTTTGTCATGTGTGCTGACAGATATCAGTCATCATAACACCCAAGCCACTTGGGCTATTGACCGCATCAACCAACTCGATGAGAATGCCCGTGATGCCTTGCTGAGACAAAAATTTGGAGGATACACACCATTAAGCGAACTCGAAATAACTCCTATTCCGTTGATTGCCTTTGGTCTGCTGGCCAAAGGAGACAAGAAGAATTTTCGTGCTGCCCGCAACAACTTCATCCCTTCATATAAGAACCGACTCGATGACTGGATGCAGCATTTTCCCCTTTTGCTCACTACCGGATTCAATTTGTCAGGTTACGAAGGACGAAGCAACTTCACCCGTTACCTCATCAGCGGTGGTCTATCGTATGCTTTTATGGGTGTTTTCGTCAATGGCATCAAATACACAGCCCAAGAGATGCGACCAGATGGCAGCACTGCCAACTCTTTCCCCTCAGGTCATACCGCCACAGCTTTCGTAGCAGCCACCATCCTGCACAAGGAATACGGCCAGACCCGTTCTCCCTGGTGGAGCGTGCTGGGCTACGGACTTGCCACTACCACAGGCATCATGCGTACGCTCAACAACCGTCACTGGATTTCCGACATCCTCGTTGGAGGAGGCATTGGTGTACTCTCCACCGACTTAGGCTACATGATGGGCGACCTTATCTACAAGGATAGGAAACTCAATCGTCAGCGTCGGCAAGACATGGGCGACATGTTGCTACAGCCATCCTTCTTCCGTTTCTCGTTGGGCGCACAATTCATGAACGACCTCAAGATGCCCACCAACACGTCCTACCTCACCACAGCTCAAGTTTGGACAGAACCAGGTAGCGCAACCCTGATGGACGACTATCTCACCGTACTGCGTCAGGGAAATCCATTCCGTATTCCAGACAATTTCAATGCCACCACTCCTACCTATGATAATTATGCCACCAAACGACCCGCTTACGATGCCAATGTGACACCAACAGTGAAAATCAGCACTGGCACCAGTGTCAGTGCCGAAGGTGCCTATTTCATCAACAACTACCTCGGATTCGGAATGCGTGCACGCATCACTACGGCTCCAGCCTATGCCGAAGGACTCTACTGCTATGATGGCGATGGTGAGACACACGTCCGGATTCCGACATCCAATTCCGTGTCTGATGTATGGTCGGTAGTCGATGCCAATGGGGGCATATATGCAGCCTTTCCCATTAACAGCCACAACAATGTAGGAATAAAGGCCATGTATGGTCGCCGTTTCTTCGGTGAACTCGACCTATGCGCTGCCTACGACAACACATACAAGGATCCAAGCACCGAAGAAGATCTCCACTATACCATCTATGGCGACAACCTATACATCGGGAGCACATCTGCCGACAACTTCACAGCAGGCATCCATTACACTTATTCCACCAACCAAGGCATTGCCTTGTCAGCCTATGTCGATTACGACTTCTCAAAACCGACTTTCGATGTGGAATACGTTCCTTTCCATACTGATGCATGCAAGATGATGATGACCACCTCTTCATTCCAGCTCAAGCAAGACATCCGTAGCCTCTCAGTAGGCGCATCAATGGTGGTTATGTTCTAACTTTAAAACACAACTAATATGAATAAACCATACCACTTTATAGCAACTGCATTGCTACTACTTGCCGTTTCTATCGCTTCGTGCGACGACAACGCCAACAAACGCGAAGGCTTTGAAGGAATCAACCTATACAAAGGGATGACACAAATCTCCCTCTATGCGCCCAAATGGGAAATAGAAAACGATGACGATGCAGAAGATGGCAAACTTTGCACGAACCTGTTTCCTACCCAATTCATGATTGACATATCAAAGGATGAAACAGCCGTAATCACCTGCGACGAAATGAACGGCATGGATTTCCGTATGCCATATCTCGATGCCGACAATGAAGTCCGTCCAATATTCCGCCAAGGGAAATTCGCCCATCTCTACAATAAGATGAAGGATGCTGCCGAGAAAGGATTGATTGACCCCGAACGTTTCCAACAATTTCAGAAAGACATAAAAATCATTAATGACACATTATCTATTGGTTTTATTGAATCCTGTTCTCTTCCCCTGATAGAGAGGGGGGCCTCACTTACCACGTGGGATGACGAACAAAAGTCGCCTTACGTACGCTTTTCCATCAATGACATACATGTCGAGCGCCGTAGTTCCATATTTACAGCCATACTCAAAATCAAGGATCTGCTCACAAAATGGTATGAACTTGGATTGATATCACAAGAGGACCTCCAATTGTTGCAAGAAATCAAAAATCAAGAAAAAATAACCATTACCGATGGAAACGGATGGATGACTTCCATGTACGTAAATCTTCATGCCGACTTTGACATGCACCTCGAAAATGCCACAGGACTTCTCGATGTCGTTTCCGGAGCATTGTTTGGTTACGATGAGCAAGGAAAGCTCAATCAGCCATTGTGGATAGTCATCTCATTCTTTGGCGAGACGGATTGGAGCAATATTTAACCATGTAACGTGTAAAAAGCATGAGGGAAGAACGTCAGAACAATGTTGTGTCTTGCCGCTTTTCGGCAATGACCTATTTGCAAGTCCGATATTGCCGATAGGCCTAAACATGACTCTCTCCGTGTTCATTCTATGCACTCCGTCATAGTCACTTTTCTGCCATCGTAATGAAGCATGAAATTGTATTCTGGTGTTACCGTGTAATGGGTGTAGTCTCTTCATGATTCGCATTCCCACCCTTTTGCGAGTAGAAGGAAACAACCCACTCCTTTGTGACCGAAAATGTTACGTCATTTCGATGGGTGAAACATCCATGACATTGCAAAAAGAAATCTGTCCGAAACGCATGGTTCCCTCTGGGTTATCACTACTTTTTTTTTGACGTTTCAGTTTTATGGCCCAAGAAGCCATGAGGTTTCGAACCCCTAACGTTTTTTTGAATGATACATCCGCTAAACCCACCCAGCATACAATGAGAACAAGATTATTGACAATATTCCTGTCTTTTTCCGCATTGGCAATATCAGCCCAGACAACCCCATATCCATCACAGAACGGACAAGTGCCGGCTCACAGGAAATATCAGATTTCCACCTTGTCAATGCATGATGAAACCATGGTCAATGACATGAACGGCAAACTGGAAAAAATGTGTAAAAAACGTGGACTTGGCTATGCAATAGTCTCTGGCATGTCAAACTCGTTCTTTCAGGAAATCAAGAGAACAGAAATCGAAGAACAAGTGAAAAGACTCGATTCAGCCATCGTATTCGACTTGTCCAGCTCATTCATCCAGAAAGCCAGCCATGCGCCATCCGAACTCATTGACATTGGCGTGAGCTACGCAACAAATTTGTTCAAAAAAGGCACCAACAAGAAGAGTTTCAAAAGGTGGTATGGCACAGTGAGTGAAATGAACCATTTCAGACACACTTTTACTGGCGACAATCCGATAGATGATTTCTATTTCTTGCCGTCAAAAAATGGAGCACTCGATCCGTCAGACATGAAGTTCAATGGCTTTATTTTCAGAGACTATGTTGAAGAAGACCAGCCTCTCAAATCTGGAAGCGCATCCAGTCACAACCATCCGATGAAAAAGTTTGTGAAAAACCACGCCAGGGGGAAAGAGGCACTCTATGTGAAATGTTCCGTGCGGACGGACAGCATCGGAATATTCCACCTTGCCAATCACTCGAAATTCTATCTCCAAATAGACTCTTTCGTGTTCAATCCGAAATACTGCAACCTTCCAAACGACTCAATAGGAAAGACCAACGAACCATTCAGTTTCAAGAAAAGGAAGAACATCCGTCTGACACTGATTGTCAAAGTATATTCATCGTGGGTGAACCAATCCATCACCTACACCTCCGACCAACAGTTGGGCGAGTTTGAAATTACCGCAAACATCAACAACAGAGATCTCAAGACAATAGGAGGTGACCATGTTTTCATCTATTCTCCGAAATGCAATCCCGAAATACAGAATTCGCTCATAAGCGTAACAGGAGAAAGCTACATCGTGCCTCGTTCGTACGTGGGATCATTGGTAGGACATGTATGGGATACCGGACAATACAGGCTCGACATGGAACTGTCCGAACAGTGCGAACTCAACGAAGACCATTACATGGAATCGGCACACACAGGGAAAACGAAAGACAAACGTAGTTCTGCGGTTCACGACCAGCGAAAATGGAAGAAAGATGTATGGCAACAAGAGTGGAAATCGATTAAAAAAAGCAAGAAGGAGAATTCCAGCCACAACCCGATGGGAGAGCTCGTACGTACGGCAACCATCAATGGTAATTGGATCAAGGAAATCATCATTCCAAGGCCAGTATTCCTCATGCAAGGAGAATCAACAACACTTGCCGACCTCTACGATCTTGACGCGCTTCAGGTGTTCAATCCCTCATTCTGACATGACTTGACTTGGGCCTTACCCTGCTTCGCGTCGGTCTGTTTTCAAAAAGAGATTGGCAAGCATGGTGCCCGAAATCGAATGCCACGCGCACGAAATGGCACAGGGGAGTATGGCAAGCGGTTGTGTGGGAAAAAACGTGTGTGCAAGCACTGTTGCAAGTCCGGCATTCTGCATCCCCACCTCGATAGACAGGGTGCGCTTCTTTGCCGTCGAAAAGCGTAATGACCTACCCACCAAGTAACCAAGAACATATCCCAGCGTGTTGTGACACAACACAACCACAAAGGTCCATAGGAACAAATGCAACCCTTGGTCCAAGAGCGAATCACGTACTGTACTAATCACGCCGCCTACAATACAAGCCAGACAAATCACCGATACGGCAGGCATATATGACTGTACAACTGGGAATCTGGAAGTTCTACCATAGAAATAGTTGAGAGCACTGCCTATGCCTACAGGAATGATGGTAACGACAAGGATGTTGAGAAACATCCCGACTACGTCAACCTCTATGATCTCACCAGCCGTCAGCTGCATGAGCAATGGAGTCATGACCGGAGCCAACAGTGTGGAAGCGCACGTCATCCCAACCGAAAAAGCCACATCGCCATGGCATAAGAACGACATGATGTTGCTCGATACTCCTCCCGGACAGGAACCGACCAATAGGATGCCAATGGCAAGAGCTGGCTCCAGATGAAACACCCTCACCAAAAGGGTTGCCAATCCCGGCATGATGAGAAACTGGGCACAGGCTCCGATGAAGATGTCGAGCGGCCTACTGACAAGTATCTTGAAATCATGCGTAGAGAGGGTCAGTCCCATGGTGAGCATGATAAGTCCAAGAATGCAGGTTTGCATGTTACCCCTCACCCACAGAAAGGTCTCTGGACAATAGAAGGTGAAGACGGCTATGACGATGATGAACACCGATGCATTGCGAACCAGCCATTGGCTGGCCTGTAAGAATGGCTTCATATTGATGAAATAAGAATTTTGGATTGTGGATGAAAGGTGACATGCTTTCGTTCCCAATCCAAAATTCCTGATTCTTCACTGTTTCCTAATCGGGAATGATCCGATCAAAGATGTTCATATACATTTTTCCAAACATACTTGAGCAGTTTGGCCGTATTGGTGGTAAGGGCATTGAGTGTTATCACCGCGTTCTTCTCTGGGCAGACGATGCTGAACTGCCCCCATGCGCCATCCAGACGATAGGCATCGACCGTACAATGCCACATCTGATAGCCATAGCCAGCCTGCCAGTCGTCGTTGGCCTGACGTTCGGCACACTCCTCGGCTGTGAGGTCGAGTCCGATGGTCTGCTGTATCTGCGACGACATGGCCTCGTCGAACCATTCGGCATTGAGCAGTTGTCGTCCTTCCCACTGTCCGCGCTGCAGCATCCACAAGCCCATCTTGCTGAAATCCTCCGGACGGATGAACAAGCCCCATCCACCCATGCTGTAGCCTTCCGACGATTCCTTCCAGTAGTAATCGGCTATGCCCAATGGCTGGAACAAACGGGGAGTAAGATAATCTACGACAGTCTGCTTGGTAAGTTTGGTGATGATGGCCGAGAGCAGATAGGTGTTCATGCTGTTGTAGCGGAAACGGGTGCCCGGCTCGAAGATGAACGAGTCGTGGAGCTGACGCTTGGCTGGTGTGGTGTAATCCAGGCTCTCCACATCTCCTATCACGTCGTGGGCAAAGCCAGACGACATTGTCAACAGGTGCCACACGGTGAGGCGCTGCAAGGTGTCGGATGGTGCTGCCGGGAGCTCGTCGGGCGAGAAGAACTTGGTCACCTTATCCTGCACCGACAATAGGCCTTCCTGTACGGCAAAGCCGATGGCAGTGGCGGTGAATGTCTTGCTTGCCGACCACATGGCATGTTTCTGGGTAGGACAATGTGCCGGATCATAGTATTCATACACTATCTTACCATCCTTGATCACAATGAGGTCGTGAAGTTCGGAAGTACCGGTAACATGGGCAATGTCGTTGGCCATGCGGGCAAAAGGCACCGTGTCGATACCACTTTGGAAGTTACGCTCGAGATGGGTGGATGGATCGGCTGGCTGGCTGCAACAGGCTGTCAGGCCGATGAATGTTGCAAGGCAGAGCCCTAAAGGGAAAAACGATTTTTTCATAATCATATTTGGAATCATAGGTAGGTTACTTTATTTCAATTTCATCGGCCCGCTGCCATGCCTTGTTGCGTGCGGCATCGACAAGCTGGTTTTCGATGGTGTAGTCGATAGTGTCCTCGTAAGGCTTGCCTACGCCCAGATTCTCGTTCCAGATTTTCGAAGCCTCCACAGCCTTGAGCGCACCGGCGTAATTCTTGGCTTTCAGATACTGCTTGGCCAAGCGTAAGTTGGCACGTCGATAGATGGTGTGGCCTGTGCGGGCTCCTTCGTTGGGCATGACCTTGAAACGATTCAGGACTTTGATGCACTTGGTGTACTGCCCCGACTCACACAAGGCATTGGCGTAGCTCAAGCCAATGGCAAACTTGTCGGGATAACGTTTGAAGTAGCTTTCGGCTGTGCCACAAGCCTTATCCCATTCCTTGGCTGCCGAATAATAAGCCACCAAAGCATTTCCCACATGCCACGAGTCACCTGCTTTTTGTGCCTTCATCAAATCCGAGAGTCTCCCCTCCCCCTGCTTCAGGCTGGCACGACTTACATACAAAGGAGCGAAATCGTCAGGTTCACAGCTATTCAGCAAGGCAAGGGCTTCATTCTCCTCGCCACGATTCCAGCACAAAAGGGCACGATAATAATCTGTCTTCCACGATTTTGAAGCATCGTTTTCCTTGGCCCAATCCAAAACGTGCATCAATTCCTGCCGGAATGGAAACACTTGGGCTGGTGAAGCCTCACAGGCAGCCTTCAATGCTGCTCGAGAAGAGGTGGCATCGCTGTCACGCAAGAGATATGCCTTGAGGTAAAGCGCCAACGGATAGGAGGTAAGTCCACAGAGCGTTGCCGCATCGGCCGTACAACCTTCCTCGATGTACCACGAAGCCATTTCAAGCAATTCCTGCTCTGGCATTTCGCAACGAAGTGCCGACATGAATTCATCGGACGACAACCGGCCAGCCAACAGAAGTTCGAAGCGGACAATCTGGTTGAGTGGTGTTACGTCCAGCAGCTGTCCGGCCAAAGTCCCAAACGCCTCCGATTGTCCCGACAGCCGATAGCACACAAGTCGTGACTGGAGCGCATCCATATTCTTGGGGTTCGCTTCCAAGGCTTTCGCTATGAATATCCCAGCCTCACGCATGTTGTGTTCCCTAAGGGCCAGTTTTGCCAGCATGGCGTAAGCTGCACTACGTAAAGCAGCCGAGTAAGTGGCCAGCGCAAAGCCATCCTTGGCATCCGTGATGTTTCCCAAGCGAAGATTCGCCATTCCCCACAGATAATTGGCCTCCGCATCGTAGGTGTTGAGTGCCAGTGCCCCACGGGCATGCTGTTGTGCCTCTTTGTAGCAACCAAGTTGGAGCTTCAGCAAAGCCATCTTCACCAAAGCCGGCGCATAATGCTTGTCGATGGCAAGAGAAGCCGACAGTTCGCGCTCCGCATCGGCAAAATGACGTATGTTAAGGTATTGCTCTCCACGTACGTAGTGACCGTATGCGGTGTTCCAGTCGAAATCGGCAGGCATCATCAGCGGCCGATCGTACTGCCGCGAGGCCGGGTTTTCATCATACACAAGTTCGTTGTCGCCAACAATCACCCTCAGGTATTTGCCATTGGGCAAAGTCTGCAGATCCGTCCGACACACCTTCAAAGGTTCTAACCGTATGACCTCAGCATGGATAAGCTGTCCGTCAGCATATACTTCCAGTTTTTTTTCTCCTGCCACTACAGGCGAAAGCAGCAACTGCGCTGTGTCGCCTTTACGTTTCAAGGTGAGAGCGCCCAGAGGTGAAGCCTCTGAATAGGCCCCGATGTTCTCGACCGGATACCAATACTCTGTCCAGCAATCAGTGCCCATGGGGGTGAAAGTGTGGTGCTTGAAGGGGGTGTCCATGCTGTTGGTGCCGGGTTGGTTGAACATGCGTCCGGCTTGCATCTCCACATACTGTCCATCATTGTCGGTCAGCAAGTCCTTCCATATCTCACCTTCGCGTGCCTGGCTCCAGCAGAAGAATTTGCGGCCCAACTTTTCATCTGGCCTACTGCAATGTGCAAAGCCGAAATTGTCGTCGTGCCAGTAAGCCCCGTAATAACCAGCATATTCGCCAAGAATATGGTACGACTTGTCGTGGCCGAAGGCATTGGCTGAGAACCAGCTCAGGTCGCGACCCTCACCATCGTCAGGATAAGGATGGCTCACTCCATCATGGCCAATGTAAGCATTGCCTGGATAGCAGAGCTGAAGATTGCCATCCGACTTGAATGCCGCATTCATCCACTGATAATAGGGTTGTTCGAGCGGGCTGGCATTCTGCCACACCACAGAAGTAGTGAAATAGGCCTTGTCGGCAGGCAGATTTATCTCGATGTTCCACTGTGTGCGGGTGATGAGCTCATACGAAGCAATGTGACAACTCACGCTGCCATCGGGCTTGGTGAGGGTGCAATAATCCACAGGAGTGGCCGAAGTGGGCACATGGCCTATGATGCCGAAATTGAACTCAATGCCTCCCGACACCCAGGCCCCACGCATGGCAATGTCGCGAAACTTCACCACATGATTGTAATACACGAATTCCTTCCCCGTGGTCTTATCCACAGCACCCCACACCTTACCTCCGATTTCGGGGAACAGTGTCACGCGGATATAGTCATTTTCAAGCGTGACGGTCTTCCACGTCTTCTCTACACCTTTGCTGTCAAATTGGTCGAAACGCCAATACGGATAAAACGATGCCAGGGGATTGGCTACCGGATTCGGATCGCCGAAGCCATAGGTGGTCATCGAGGCCTGCGACTCCGTCACCACTGCCTTTTGTGCCCACAACTGAGGTATGCACAGCATGATAAGACATGCGGAAAAGATTGTTTTTTTCATGTATATATGTTTTAGAATCATATCAGTTACCCACAAGCCATCACGACGCAAGAATTGTCCTGATCCATCAGAAAAAAGTACAATGCGGATTGGCCTTGCATCCTTCCCCCCCCCCGCGTTGTCGGTTCGTCACCACCCCACTCAGCCGCAGGCACCTCGCAGGATGAAGGTAGTGGCACCAAGCGTCACCACAGCACCATCCTCTATCGGAACACGTTCCTTGTCGCCAAGCATCTCATTCATCAAGACAGTCCCCACATTGCTGTGGTTGTCGCGCAGGGTGTATGCCACGTCACCATTCGGCAATCGACGGACATTGATGTAGCAATGACATCTGTCAAGACTGGGATCGTTGGTCTCAATGGGCACATCGACCACCGTACCCTTGTTGCATCGTCCTATCAGATTGTCGCCCTCATGCAATGGCAACTGTTGCCTATATCCAAAGCCATTTTCCAAAACCACAACACTGCCCCACTCTCCCGACAACTCCTCATGATTGCGATTCTCGTCGCGCTGCAAGGCACGCAGCTTCGACACACCAATGCGGATGGTAAACTCATGACGGCACTTGTCGCATACAAAACAAAGACTTTGGCCCACAGCATATTGAGTTTCATCGAAAACAATGAAATGATCACATTTTGGACAACGGACTCTCTTCATGGCCTATTCCATTAGCAACCACACATCCTTATACGAATCGTTCTTCCGCAAGTCGGAAATCCTCGATTCTGCATCCTGGCGATTGTCAAACCGGGCAACCGCTATGCGGAAACGTCCGTTCCCCTTCACAATCGCAGCATCCTGAAAACCCTTCGCCTTGTAGTCGGAAAGATACTGTTCCGCCGTTTCCATGGTTGGCAGACTGGCCGCAATCACATAATAGTCCTTTGTCTTACGCGAAGCAGTCACACCACCCGAGCCAGCAACCGATGGCGCAGCGGCCGACGACTTCACCTTATTGGAATCCTTGGCATCGCCCGACAAATCATCATTTCGCTGTGCCGGCACATCATCGGCAGGAATGGCGGTAGTGGATGTGGTCGCACCGGCAGACTTGCTTGAAGTTGATGCGGCAGGAACCGCAGGCTCTGAACCAGTGGAGCCATTGAACTTCACTTCCGATACCTTGCGGGGCTCATACGTGTGGCGGCGAGGTTGGCTCTGCTTGTGTTCTGTCTGCAACGTGGCAAACGTTGATGAAGCCAGACCCACATTGTCGTCATTATCGCCCGGCAGCACAAACGTAAACAACAACACGAAAGCGACAACGGCTGCCACAACACGATTCGCCAGACCCTTGTAGACCGAAGCCGAGCGTGGAACAAATTCTATCAGGCTTGGCGTAGCAAGCGTGGCAATGGTAAAATTCTCCAGACCGTAATACGATGGAGTGAGTATGTATTTTCTATAAGGTGTGAAAACAACCCCACCTTTTATGTTGCAAGAGAAATCGCCCACTCCCCGCAAAGCGACCCGACCTGTTGACTGCAACTGCTGCCGTATCGACGCAACGACCTTCTGGATGCGCGATAAAGCTTCTTCGGCAGTAATCCCATATGCCGACGCATACGACTGCACCAACACCCCATCATTATGCTTCAAACACGCATTGAAGCCAATTCTGCGTTCCGGAGAGCGAAACACCTGCTCATGCTCATCGTAGCTTGCCTCCACCCGATAAGCCAGAATGCCTCCAAAACCAGGTATCACCACACAGTCATGGGTACGCAACAACAACGAAATATGTCTTGCCAATTCAATCATGGCACAAAGGTAACGAAAAAAACAAAGCAAAGCATCGTTTGCGAGAAAAAAAACACTACCTTTGCCCTTGATAAACAAAACAAGGTAATGAAAAATTCCATTGCAATATTCCTGATATGCATATTGGCAGGTTGTGGAAGCAAGCAACAGGCAGTACAGGTAAGGACAGAGAACACACAGGTAAAGGCTCTGCTGCAAGGCGTGTGGACTGAAACATCTGACGAAAATTCGCCCGTGATGCAGTTTACCGACGACACCGTCAACTACATCAACAACGACATCGCGCAACAAACCTTCAAGGTCTTCAATGACACCTTATACACTTATGGGCTACAAACGAATGCCTACCCCATCATCGATGTCAACGAATCAAAGCTTACACTCATGATGCCAGGAGGAGAAACCGTGTATCTACAGAAAAAAGTGATGAGCCAGGTAGAAGCCGAAAATTTCGAATCAGACTATAAGGAAAGTCCACAGGACATCACTGTAAAAGAAGTGATCAAAAAAGACAAAGTGGTCACCCTCAAAGGGAAAAGCTACCATGGCTACGTGTTCATCAACCCTACGAGCATCAAGGTGTTGCGTCCTGGAATCAGTGATTTAGGGCTTGAGATAGAAAACTACAGTTTCGACAACATCATACACATTTGCGTATATCAAGGCAAGAATGCCATCTATAGCAAAGACATCAAAAAGGAAATGTTCAACGACATTGTCCCACCAGAGTTCTTGCAATACTCCATCCTCCACGACATCGATTTTCAAGGAGTCGATCAAGACGAATTCTTGTTTCTGGCCAACGTCGGGATTCCCGACAACGGATTGAGCTATCAAGTGCAACTGAGAGTTTCGCAAACGGGAGAAATGACATTCCACACCAACAATTCCAACTGAATTCCAACTGAATTCCAACTGAAAGAGGGAAAGGACCGGAGTTCTCTTTCGCATTGGAACAAAATGGGAACCATAAACCGCCTATTGAAAATGCATGATATTCAATATCAGACATTAGTGAGTTCGGTCGTTAATCTTATAGGGATGAAATGTAAGTGTCCTTAAGGTTGGAAATAATGATCCTCTTCTTGATAATCTGCTGATTAGTTGTAA
>DCGR01000081.1:0-1243 GCA_002315285.1 Bacteroides sp. UBA1773
CTGATGCTTTCGTCGTGTGTTTCCAGCGAACGTCGGATAGAAGAGGCTGCCCGCCTCGGACAGCTTAATGTGATGCTTTTTGGCGCCAAGGGCGATGGCGTTACGGATGATACCGAGGCGATTCAGAAGGCCATAGACTTTCTGGACAGCAGGGGTGGGGGAAAGCTTTATTTCCCTTACACGAAAGAGGGCTATCTGCTGGCTTCGCCCGCGAAGGAGTATGCACCTAATGGGCGGCTGGTTCGCGCCCAGCTTATCCTCCCTGCTTCCGATACGAACATCCAGTTTGAGGGGGAGATGCCTTGCAAACTTTTGTACACTTATCAGGTCCGCCCATTGGAGAGTGTGAAAAGCCATTTCACGCCTACCAAATTCGGCACGATGGGCATGACGAACACTTGCCTGCATTCCACATGGGATGCTCCTGAGGTGACCGACTCGCTGGACCGGCCTTGGGCTGTGCTGGCCGCTCCTGAGGGCGACAGCTGCGCCGGACGTTTCTCGAGGTCGATTTTTTCGATGAAGAACATGGAGATAAGGGTGCATCTGGACACTACGAAAATGTATCCCACCACGTCGGCTGCATTCCTGAAGAATGTTTCGAGAATCGTCATTGAGGATTCCCAGTTCTGCCTTGACGAGCAGATTGGCGACACGGAGACGGGAAAGTCGCTTCAGCCGAATCCTTGCCACACGGTGGGCCTGCATACATCGGGTGACCAGAACGATGACCAGATTCTGCGTAATGTGGCGGTGCAGGGCTTCCGCTACGGGTTTGTGCTTGGCGAGCACATCTGTGCGGACTATCTCTACGTGCACAACTGTGAAGAGGCCATCGTGTTTCACGATGCGACCCATCTTTCGACCATTGGCCATGTGGTGGCTCAGCACAACAGGGTGATTCTTTCGACCACCCGTGGGAAGATGTTTGGCAACACTCCTGCCAGGGTGAATGTTGCGGTGGGTGTGCTGAACATGGAGGGTGGCCAGACGGTGGCTTCGCCTCCGGAAGTCTCGAAGTTGGTGTATGGGGTGTACGACCCTGACAATCGCTTCCATGGCTCCGTGACATGGCATGAGCCTTGGGGTAAGGGTGAGTTTCCCTTGTTTGGGGCCGGGAATTTCGGCGTTGAGAAGTGGTAAGCCGGAAGGCGGGTTTCCCAACAATGATTAGGTAACGTGTAAAAAAAACGACATAGATGCCAAGTAGAAGCGTGGGCAGGAAACGAACTTCCTGACAAGG
>DCGR01000081.1:1257-1568 GCA_002315285.1 Bacteroides sp. UBA1773
TTGTTGACGATCCGTTCCGGAAAATCGTTGTCGTAAAAAAAAGACGACATCATCGCGCAGGCTGACGAGGTGGGAATCTTTTACATTGGCATACAGGAATTTCTCTTGAACTACACAGACAAGAGGCTGTAGGGGGGTGGCGCTCACCAACCGCCAGCGTGCATGGGGAAAAAGATTCGATGAATCGCTGCTGCTTTTGATGTTTTTTTGTGGTGGTTATTGTTGTTTTTCATGAAATAATGATTAAATTTGTCGCCAAAATATGTTTCAAACAAATCAATAACACTTTAATTATCATTTTTATGAAAAAA
>DCGR01000081.1:1596-28340 GCA_002315285.1 Bacteroides sp. UBA1773
TTATGAAAAAATCAATTTTTGCAGTGATGATTGCCGCAATGGCTTTGTCGTTGTCTGCTTGCTGCTCTGCTCCTAAAGAGGAGTCGATGAGCGATTTGACCAATCGTGTGTTTGCCATGGCTGCCGAACAGTGCAAGCTGATGGACAAGCAGTTGAACGATTCGGTTTCTCCGCGTACTTACACACCGCAGGGCATTTTCGTGCCTACTACTTTGAGCTGGTGGTGCAGTGGTTTCTATCCTGGCACTATGTGGTACATCTACAAGCAGACCGGTGATGAGGAAATCAAGGCTTTGGCCGACAAGCACACCCGTAAGCTTGCCGATGTGGCTGCTTGCGCTTCGGGTCACGACATTGGCTTCCAGTACTGGTGCAGCTATGGCAATGGTTTGCTCGAAACTGACAACAAGGAATATCTGCCTACCTTGGAAGAGGCTTCTGCCATGTTGGCCCGCCGTTTCAACCCGACAGTAGGTTGTATCCGCAGCTGGGGTCGTGTGGATGACACCAATGACTTCATGGTGATTATCGACAACATGATGAACCTTGAGTTGCTGATGGAGGCTTCGCGCTTGTTCAAGTGCGACTCGCTGGCCAACATTGCCAACACTCACGCCAAGACCACCATGGCTAATCACTACCGCAATGACAATACTTGCTACCATGTGTTGCACTACGACCAGGCCAACGGCCAGTGTGTGAGAAAACGTACGGCTCAGGGTCTTGCTGACGAATCGTCGTGGGCCCGTGGTCAGGCTTGGGGTCTCTATGGCTATGCCATGATGTATCGTGAGACTCAGGATGCCGCTTACCTTGAAATGGCTGAGAAGATAGCCAAGGCACTGATGCCTCGCTTGCCGGAAGACGGCATGCCTTACTGGGACTTCGACTGTCCTGCCATCCCTTACACTTATCGCGACGTGTCGGCTGGTGCCATCATGGCTTCGGCATTGGTTGAGCTGAGCAACGAAACCAAGGACGCTGCTTTTGGCGCAGAATGCAAGGCCATGGCCGAGAAGCAGATTCGCTCGATGGCTTCTGACAAGTACATGTGTACGGAAGCCGGGAAGAACGGTTGCTTCCTGCTGATGCACAGCGTGGGCAACCTGCACGGAACAGAGAAGAACGTGATTCAGGAAGTGGATGCTCCTTTGACATACGCTGACTATTATTTCCTTGAGGCAATCCTGCGTTACAACGCATTGAATAAGTAATTTGTGTTCAACATAGGCAAGTCCGCTCCATGGGCTTGCCTTTTGTTTTCTTTAACGGTAATTCAATATCATGAAGAGAATATTGTTGGTTGCATTCTCGCTCTGCGTGGTGCTGGCTGTCGAGGCCGCCCGCACAGATGTGCTGAAGAGCATCAGAAATCATTATAAGGAAATTCTTGTCCCCACCGACAACCCGAACGACAATCTGGACCAGGGACGCAAGCAGGTGTTGCCCGATTCGGGCGTGTCGGACTCGACCACCAAGGATGTGTATGAACGCCAGCCATTGGATGCTGATGCCATCATGCGTAGCGTGAGGTCGCTGAACGCCGACGGCTCGTGGAATGACATTGACTATGAAAGCCAGACCCGCTCTAACTGGTCGCCAAGTTATCACACGGCCCGTGTGCTGGAGATGGCCAAGCTGCTGAACTGCAAGGATTCGGAATACTATCAGTCGAAGGAATTGGCCGAGGGCATCCACAAGGCTTTGGATTGCTGGTTCAAGAAGGCTTTGGTTTGCCCCAACTGGTGGCACAACCAGATAGGCACTCCCTACAACCTGGGGCGTGCTTTCATGCTGCTCGATGGCATCCTGACGAAGGATGAGGTGAAGGAGGCTGTGAAGGTGATGGAACAAGCGAAGTTCGGCATGACTGGCCAGAACAAGGTGTGGCTGGCTGGCAATGTGCTGATGCGTGCCATCTTGCTGAACGATGTGGCGCTGGCACGTCAGGCACGCGACGAGATTGCCTCGGAGATTGTGTTGGGACGCAAGGAGGGCATCAAGCCCGACTGGAGTTTCCACCAGCATGGCGCACAGCAGCAGTTTGGCAACTACGGCCTGTCGTTTGTGTCGAGCATCGCTCTGTATGCCTATCTGTTCAAGGGTACGGAATTTGCCTTTTCGGACGAACAGATGGATATCATGCGCAATCTGGTGGATAAGGGCTATCGCTGGATTGTGTGGCACCGGATGTTCGACATCAACAGCCTGGGCCGTCAGTTCTACCGCCAGGCTCCCCTTTACAAGGCTTATAACATTGCCACGGCATCGAGGGATTTGGGCTTCGACTTCACGTTTCCGACCGACCGCAACGACTTGGTGGGACATAAGCATTTCGACTATTCCGACATGAGCGTACACCGCACAAAGGACTGGATGTTTACGGTGAAGATGTCGTCGAATCGTTGTCTGGGTGCGGAATATGTGAATGAGGACAACCGCTTGGGTTATTATCTGGGCGACGGTGGCACTTACTACTACGTTTCGGGACAGGAATATTATAAGGTGTTCCCCTTCTGGGACTGGCGAAAGGTGCCTGGTGTGACTGTGATTGATGGCGAGGGCTTGGTGCCCGACCTGCGGGAGACGAAAAGCAACAACCAGAGTGACTTGGTGGGCGGCTTGGAACTCAACGGAAACGGCCTGACTGCCATGGAACTGAACCGCGACGGGATGAAGGCTTACAAGGTGTGGATATCGACCGACAAGTTTGTGGCCAGCATCGGCGGAGGCATTCAGGCCGACTCTGAAAACTGTGTGACGACATCGGTGGAACAGCGTCAGAAAAACCACGTGTTGCTCGAACAGCTGGATGGGAACGGTCGTTGGACTCCCATCTACGACAATGCCAAGCACTTCAACATCGGTGGCGACCAGCAAACCTACTGGCACGATGGTACGGGCTATGTGGTGGGTGGCAACAATTTCGTGTATGCCGGTACGGAGTATCGTACGGGTAGTTGGAGCGACAACATGGGCGGCTATCGCGAACCCGAATTGCTGAAGGGCGAGGTGATGTATATCTACATGAATCATGGCCCACTCAACAGGGTGCCCGGCTCTTATCAGTACGCTGTGTTGCCCAATGCTTCGAAGGCTGATGTGGCCAAGTTTGACCTGAAGAAGGAAGTGGAGGTGTTGCTGAACACTTCCGAGGCACAGGTGTTCTATGTGCCTTCGACGGGAAAAGGCTGCTGGGTGGTGTCGTACGGTGGGAAGTCGGTGGATTTCCGTATGCCTGTGACCTTGGGCGAATCAGCACAGGGCGGACGTCCTCAGATGCAGCGTACGACGTTTGCCGCTCAGGCTCCTGGACTCTATTACATAGAACTTGACGGCAAGGACTGGAAGGTCGTGGCCAAGAAGGAATTTGAACTTACTAAATAAGACATGTGTATGAAATCTCTGAAATACTTGATCGTGGTGCTGGCGTGCGCACTGTTGGTGCCGTCATTGCAGGCTGCGAAGAAAAAAGACAATTCCTGGAAACAGGTGAAGAAAAACTACCAGGCTCTCATTGCTCCTGCCGGACCAGTGGACGAGGAAATGGTGCTGGAAGCCGACGAATTCTTGCAGAAGTTGCAGGACGACGGTTCGTGGAGCGACTTGAACTATCAGGACACCCGTCGCTCGTCGTGGGATCCCAATGTCCATGCCGGACGAGTGTGGACCTTGTCGCGTTTGTATCGTAACGAACAAAGCAAGTATCACAACTCGGCCAAAATAGCCAATGCCATCCATCGTGCGCTGGCTTGGTGGTTCAAGAACAAACCGGTGTGCACAAACTGGTGGTACAATGAGATCGGCACTCCCGGCACGTTCGGCCGTGCATTCCTGATTCTGGACGACTTCATGACTCCTGAGGAACTGAAGGGTGCCATAGAGGTGATGGACAATGCGAAACTGGGCATGACGGGGCAGAACAAGATATGGCAAGCACAGAACGTGCTGATGAAGGCTTTGCTGCAGGGCGATGCCGAACTGGTGAAGCAAGTGCGCGACATCATTGCCTCGGAAATCGTCACCGGTCAGCCTGAAGGCATCAAGCCTGACTGGAGCTTCCATCAGCATGGCCCGCAGCAGCAGTTTGGCAACTATGGCTTGTCGTTCCTCTCTACGATGAGCTTCTTCACCCGCCTGTTCCAGGGCACTCCTTACGCTTTCTCGGACGACCAGATGCAAATCCTGAAGAATCTGGTGGAGAAGGGCTATCGTTGGATTCTTTGGCATGGACTGATGGACATGAACTCATTGGGCCGTCAGCTGGTGCCTAATGCACAACGCGGAAAAGGTGGCTCGGCCATCCAGTCGAGCACGGGTTATGGCTATGCTCCCGAATTCTTGGGCACTGGCAACACGCTGACCGGTGTGAAGCATTTCGACGATTCCGACATGACCATCCTGCGCACCAGCCAGTGGATGTTCAGCGTGCGCATGTCGTCGAACCGCTGCATTGGGACTGAATATGTGAACGAGGACAACCGCATTGGCTACTATCTGGGCGATGGTGCCACGTATTACTATATCACCGGAGAAGAGTATCTTGACATCTTCCCGCTGTGGAACTGGCGCCGCATTCCGGGTGTCACCGCACCTTCTGTCACCACTCCTATTCCTGAGTCGAAGGCCATGAAGACCAACAACAAGAGCGACCTGGTGGGTGGCATGGAATATGAGGGGAAGGGATTCTCGGCCATGCAGCTCAACCGCGACGGCCTGCAGGCCTACAAGGCTTGGCTGGCTACGCCCGGATTCATCCTGTGTCTCGGTGCTGGCATCCAGGCCGAAGAGGGGTATAACGTGACTACCTCGGTGGAACAGCGGCTCAAGAACAATGCGCAGCTGGAGAAACTGGATGTGGACGGAGTGTGGTCGCCCATTGCCGACAATGCCAAATACTTCAACGTGGGTGGCAGCCAGCAGACCTACTGGCACAACAACATGGGTTACGTGGTGGCTGGAACCGCCTTTGTGTATGCCGGAACGGAGCATCGCCAAGGTCGCTGGAGCGACAATATGGGTACCTATTCGAAAGACTTGGTGGATGGCGACGTGATGTACATCTACCTCGACCATGGTCCGGTGAATCAATCGCGTGGAACCTACCAGTATGTGGTGCTGCCTAACGCCAGCAAGGAGGAAACAGCAAAGTTCGACATGAGTAAGGAAGTGGAAGTGCTGCAAAATTCGGCTGATGCACAGGTGGTGTGCGTGCCATCGGCAGGGAAAGGCTGCTGGGTGGTGGCTTATACGGGCAAGTCCATCACGTTCCGCAGTCCTTCCACCGTTCAATCAGCCAGCGGCGCACCCCAGTCGAGGACCGACAAGCTTCGTCGGGCAACCTTCGACCCCGCTGCTCCAGGGTTGTACTATATAGAGTTTGATGGAACACAGTGGATTGAGAAATCGAAGAAACTGTTCAGAATGAGCGAGAAGTAATCGTTTCGTGTCCTATTTGCATGGGGGGCGTATCAAAAAAAATGTGATTTTGGTACGCCCTTTTCCGTATGTCCGGCACGCCCCACAATGTTACTTTTTCTGCATAATTGTTAATTTGCGGGCTATACTGTGCAAAATGACTTTTTTTTCGTAATTTTGCAACAAAATGTGGAATGGCGATTTATGAAAGAGTCTTTACTTGGCATGACATTGGCTGAACTGGTGCAGGTGACATCGTTGCTCGGTTTGCCCAAATATACCGCAAGGCAGATAGCCCAGTGGGTGTATGTGAAACGTGTACGAAGTATCGACGAGATGACGAACCTGTCGAAATCGGCCCGCGAACAGCTGAAGTCTGCCTACGTGGTGGGTGGTGAGCCACCTGTACATGCCATGAGCTCGGTGGACGGGACTGTGAAATACCTGTTCCGTGTGGATGATGCGAACACAGTAGAGAGCGTGTTTATTCCTGAAGAGGGGCGTGCCACACTGTGTGTGTCGTCGCAGGTGGGCTGCAAGATGAACTGTCGTTTCTGCATGACAGGTAAGCAGGGATTCTCTGTGAATCTGACTGTGAACCAGATTCTCAACCAAATTCTCTCACTTCCTGAGCACGAACAGCTTACCAATGTGGTGCTTATGGGCATGGGAGAACCTATGGATAACATTGACAACGTGCTGAAGGCATTGGAAATCATCACGGCCGACTATGGACTGGGATGGAGCCCAAAGCGTGTCACTGTTTCCACTGTGGGCATCCGCAAGGGGTTGCAACGATTCCTTGACGAGAGCCAGTGCCATCTGGCTGTAAGCATGCATAGCCCGATAGCTGCCCAACGTGCCGAGTTGATGCCGGCGGAAAGGGCATACCCGATTGCGGAACTGGTGGAATTGCTCAGGAATCATGATTGGAGCGGACAACGACGGCTCTCGTTCGAGTATATTGTTTTCAAGGACTACAACGACTCGCTGACCTACGCCAAGGAAGTGGCCAGGTTGTTGCGTGGACTGGAATGTAGGGTGAACCTGATCCGGTTTCATGCCATTCCCAATGTGGATTTGCAGACCACCGAAATGGAGCGGATGGTGTCGTTCAGGGACTATCTGACGCATCATGGCGTGTTTGCCACCATTCGTGCTTCGCGTGGAGAAGATATTTTTGCAGCTTGTGGCATGTTGTCAACGGCTCAGAAGGAACAAAACGAAAAATAAGTAATTCAATGAAAGAGTCATGAAGAAGAGTGTATTTGAAAGCGGCATTGTATTGGCCCTCGTCTTGTTGTTGGCAAGTTGCAGTGGCAAACGTTCGGTGTTTCGTCCCACTTCGAGCGGACGTCCTTATGAGATGATGGTGATTGTTGACAATGCCCTCTGGGAAAAACCCGCAGGAAGGGCATTGTTTGAAGTGCTCGATACGGATGTGCCAGGATTGCCGCAGCCGGAACGTTCGTTCAGGATATCGCAAATAGCTCCGGAGGGTTTCGACAGGATTATCAAGATATGTCGGAACATCATCACGGTGGATATCGATCCTGCCAGATATACGCAAACGAAACTGAGGTTCTCGCGCGATATGTATGCCGAACCACAGATAATCATGACCATACAGTCGCCCTCGGAAGACGATTTCTGGCAGTATGTGTCGAGTCATGCACAAGTCATTCTGGACTTCTTCAATAAGGTGGAAATCAACCGCCAAATCACCGCGCTCAAGGGAAAACACAGCAAGGTGGTGTCGGAAAAAGTAGGCGAGATATTCGGTAGCGACTTATGGGTGCCCGAATCGTTGGATGGCATCAAGACGGGTGTGGATTTCCTATGGGCATCCGACAAAAGGGCGGTTTCCAACCAAAATGTGGTGGTCTATAGCTATCCATACACCGACAACGACACTTTCACCAAGGAATATTTCATCCACAAGCGCGACTCGGTGATGCGCGAAAACATACCAGGCGCGAGTGAAGGCATGTATATGACCACGGCAGACAGTCGCTTCGTGGATGTGCGCGATTTTTCCCTGCGGGGCGAATATGTGTTTGAGGCGCGTGGCTTGTGGGAAGTGAAGGGCGACATGATGGGAGGGCCGTTCGTGTCGCAGGCCCGTGTGGATGGTGCCAACGGACGTGTGGTGGTGGTCGAGGGCTTTGTGTTCTCTCCCGACAAGGCGAAGCGCAACCTGGTGCGCCAGATGGAGGCTTCGCTTTATACGTTGCGTCTGCCTGCCGAGCAGAATCTGGAAGAAATCATAGTGACTCCATCGGACGTGGAGGAAAATTAAGGAAACAGAAAATACTTTTTTGAAAATGGAAAACAGGAAAATACGTGTAGGGATTACTCATGGCGACGTGAATGGCGTGGGCTATGAAATCATATTGAAGGCGTTCGAAAACGAAGCGATGTGCGATTTGTGCACCCCAATCGTGTATGGCTCACCCAAGGTCGCAACCTATTACAGGAAAGCCATTGGCACGGATACGAATTTCAGCATCATCACCCAGGCAAAGGAAGCTGCCGACGACAGACTTTCTATACTGAATTGTTGCGACGATGAGGTGAAGGTGGAGATGGGACAATCGACGCCTGAGGCTGGCAAGAATGCCTTGATGGCATTGGAGCGGGCCGTGAGCGATTACAAAAACGGATTGATCGATGTGCTGGTGACTGCACCTATCAACAAGAGTAACATCCAGTCGGACCTGTTTTGCTTTCCAGGCCACACCGAATATTTCGAGGCTTGTTTGGGCAACGGCGACAAGGCGTTGATGATTCTGCTCAACGAACATCTGCGTGTGGCATTGGTCACGGGACATATTCCTGTGCGCGACATTGCCGCAGCCATAACGCCTGAGGCGCTGGAAGAAAAGACCAAACTTTTCGCAAAGTCGCTGAAGTGCGATTTTGGCATCGAGAAGCCTCGCATTGCGGTGTTGGCATTGAATCCTCATGCTGGCGATGAGGGATTGATAGGCAAGGAGGAACTGGAAACCATCACCCCGACGATACAGAAACTGAAGTCGCAGGGCCTCTTGTGCTTTGGCCCATATGCGGCCGATGGCTTCTTCGGCTCTGGCAAATATGCTTGTTTCGATGGTGTGATGGCCATGTATCACGATCAAGGACTGGCCGCTTTCAAGGCCTTGTCGATGGACGATGGTGTGAACTTTACGGCTGGATTGCCCATAGTCCGCACCTCTCCCGACCATGGCACAGCCTACGACATCGTAGGCAAGGGAATAGCTTCACCCCAGTCGTTCCGCTCAGCCATTTACACGGCAATCGACATTTTCCGCAATCGTGAAAGGGAGAAAGAATATTCGGCAAATCCCCTGCGCAAATTGTATTACGACAAACGCGACGACAGCGACAAGCTGAAATTTGATGCCGTAGAATAATCGTCATGAAGTTTGCGATCATAGCGGCAGGTGAGGGCTCCCGACTGATGCAGGAAGGAGTAGGAACTCCGAAACCTCTGGTGCGTGTACAGGGATTGCCGCTGATTGAACGTCTGGTTCGGATTTTCACACATCAAGGCGCATCGGAGATTGTCGTAATCGTGAATGAGCTCTATCCACAGACACGGCGGTTTCTCGACGCCCTACGTACCGAGTTGTCCGTCCCGCTACGGGTTGTCGTAAAAAACACTCTCAGTTCCATGCACAGTTTTTGGGAACTGAGTCCTTTCTTGTCGGATGAAAAGTTTTGTCTGACCACGGTCGATACGGTTTTTCGTGAAGAGGAGTTTGCACGTTACATCCAAGCGTTCCAGTCGGGCAATGTGGATGGCATGATGGCTGTGACTGATTATGTGGATGATGAGAAGCCGCTTTATGTCGCGACCGACGACACACTTGCCATAACCGGATTTCACGATACTCCTGATGAGGCTTGCCGATTTGTTTCGGGTGGCATGTATTGCCTCACGCCCAAGTCGATTCGTGTCTTGCAGTGCTGTGTGGAACAGGGCATGGCGAGGATGCGTAATTTCCAACGTCGGCTTGTGAGCGACGGATTGCGGCTGCAAGCCTATCCTTTCTCCAAGATCCTTGATGTGGACCATGCTTCCGACATTGCAAAGGCGGATGAATTCTTGTCGTCGCAACCTGTAATGGGGAAGGTCGTGAATAGCGTGTTGGGAGTGGCTCGTGATGGCGAGTACAGTCCCAATCGTGAAAAAAAAGATGCTGCCATAATCAATCTTGTGGCTGATCGTGTACGTAAGGCCGGCTTTGATGTGACTGTTTGTGGCGAAAGGGAATTTACATCCCAATCGCTTTCTGCCGATTTCATCTTCAACATGGCACGCGACAAGCGTACATTGCAACGAATGCGCGAATTGGAACAGGCTGGCATACAGATTGTCAATTCGCCAGAGGGTATTGCCAATTGTGCCCGCGAAGTGATGACGCGCAAATTGTTGGCTGCCGGAGTGTCACATCCTGAAACGGTGATTGTTTCCACTCACGAATGTTATGAAGGCGATGTTTTGCCTTGCTGGGTGAAACGGGGAGATTCTCATGCCATGGTAGCGGGAGATGTTGTCTATGCCGAAACGGTGGAGCACGTCAATCGTGTGCTGTCTGATTTCTGTTCGCGAGGCATTCCTACAGCAGTAATCAACAGGCACTTGAAGGGTGACGTGGTGAAGTTTTATGGCGTGCGAGGCACAGATTTCTTTTGTTGGTTCTACCCGGATGTGGCGCGTCACAGCAAGTTTGGCCATGAGATGGCCAATGGGAAGGCCAAGGAATATGGCTTCAGCCAGAAGGAATTGAAGGAGATGGCTACTCTTGCTGCCACAGTGCTTGATGTGCCTATCTATGGAGGTGACTGCATAGTGGCTGCAGATGGAACCATCTCGATCATCGACTTCAATGACTGGCCGAGTTTCGCCTATTGCTGCGAAGAGGCTGCACGGCATATAGCAGATTATATTGTCAATGGAATTAAACGGGCAAACGAATATGGATATTAAGCAGACATACAAGTCGCTCGACACAGAAGAGCATATCGACATGTATTTCAATCGCCCGGTAGGCTATGTTTGGGCACTGCTTTTCAAATGGTTGCATGTTCATCCCAATGTGGTGACCATCTTGTCCATCTTTCTGGGTGTGGCTGGAGGCATCATGTTCTATTGGCCTGATATGACGCATACGCTCATTGGCATATTCCTGTTCATGTGGGCCAACCACTTCGACAGTGCTGACGGACAGTTGGCACGCATGACCGGACAGAAAACCCGTTGGGGGCGTATCTTGGACGGTATGGCGGGCGATTTCTGGTTCATTGCCGTATATGCTTCCATTTCGTTTAGGCTTACACCTACGTGGGGCATTTGGATATGGATGTTGTGCTTCCTCTCGGGTGTGTTCTGTCATGGCTATCAAACCACTCTTTCGGATTATTACCGTAACATCCACCTTTATTTCCTGAAAGGGAAAGCGGGTAGTGAGTTGGATTCATCGGCCCAACAGAAGATTTTTTTTGATAGTCTGTCATGGAAAACCGATTTCTTCTGGAAACTGTTCCTCGCCGGATACACACGTTATACCCGTAATCAGGAGCGGATGACGCCATGGTTCCAAAAATTTTATCGACAGATGCGTCAGCGCTATGGCGATGAGATTCCCCAAACGTTGCGTGATGAGTTCCGGGCAGCCAGTCTTCCGCTTATGAAATATGCCAATATGCTGACGTTCAATGTCCGTGCCTTTGCACTTTACGTCAGTATGCTGGTGGGCGAGCCATGGCTTTATCCGGCATTTGAGGTGGTGGTCATGACTACGCTGTTTGTCTATACCCGCCATCGTCATGAGCGGATGAGCAAGTCGTTTTATGAAAGATATTTGATGGTGTGAACGGTAGGTATCGTAACATATTCTTGTTTTTCGGCATATCGGCCATCGTCGTGATGCTCTGTACCTTTGATGTGGACTTCGATGAGCTGAAACGAAGTCTGGCACGTGCCGGCATTTGGTTTCCGGTGGTTGTCGGTCTGTGGGTGATCATTTATTTGATGAATGCCTTGGCATGGTATCTCATCATTTGTGATGACCGGAAAATCGCTTCCATTTCCTTTTGGCGGATATATAAGCTCACCATTACCGGGTTTGCGCTCAATTATGCCACACCTTGCGGACTGATGGGGGGAGAGCCCTATCGCATCATGGAACTGACACCTCATGTCGGTGCCAGCAAAGCTGCATCGTCGGTCATTCTTCATGCCATGACCCACATCTTCAGCCATTTTTGTTTTTGGCTCTTTTCCGTTGTGCTTTATTTGTTGATGTATAGGCCCGACTTTGCCATGGCTATTTTGCTTGCAGCCATTACGGCTTTTTGTGTGGCCGCCATTTATTTCTTCTTGAAAGGATATCGAAACGGGATGGCCGTCAAAACGTTGCGTTTGCTATGCCATTGGCCATTTGTCGGTGCATGGGCACGTCGTTTCTCCAATGAGAAGGCTGACACGTTGCAGCGTATCGACAGCCAGATAGCCCAACTTCACAAGCAGCGCCGTGTCATCTTTCTTTCGTCTCTCGCTCTGGAGTTTTCGGCACGGGTTTTTGGCTGTTTGGAGATATTGCTCATTCTGAACATTCTTACGGACAACATCGATTTCCTTACTTGTATTCTCATCATGGCATTCACGTCGTTATTCTCCAATGCCTTTTTCTTCTCGCCCATGCAGTTGGGCGCTCGCGAAGGAGGATTTGCCTTGTCGGTTCATGGCTTGCACATTCCTTCGGCTTATGGCGTATTCACGGGACTCATCACGCGCGTGCGTGAACTGGTGTGGATTGTTATCGGCATGGCTCTCATGAAAGTGGGCAACAAGCCTTTGCCTCGCGATGCCCAAGTGAAGGGCGTGATTTTTGACTATGGTGGAACCATTGATACCAATGGTCATCATTGGGCTGCTGTGTTGTGGAAAAAATATCGGGAGATTGCCGTGCCTTGTTGTTACGAACATTTTCGGGAGGCCTACGTGTTTGCTGAACGGACCTTGGCAAAATATCCATACGTGCGTGCCGACCATAACTTCCTCGATGTGCTTTGCATCAAGGTCAAGTTGCAACTGGAATATCTGGTGGAGAAGGGCTATATGCAGATTGGCGAAAAGCAGTTGTGTGGGTTTTCTGAGAAGGTGGCACGAAAATGCTACGAGCATGTGCAGGACACATTGCTTGTGACGCGCCCTGTGTTGGAACGTCTGTCGTGCAAGCATAAGTTGGTGCTTGTCTCGAATTTTTATGGCAACATACATGCCGTCCTGAAGGATTTCGCATTGGACAGATTCTTCTGCGATGTTATCGAGTCGTCGGTAGTGGGTGTCCGCAAGCCAGATCCTGCCATCTATCGGCTTGGTGTGGAGGCCTTGGGGATGTCTGCCAATGAAGTGATGGTCGTGGGTGATAGTTTTTCGAAAGACGTGGTTCCTGCCAAACAGATAGGTTGTAGGGCTGTGTGGCTCTGTGGCGAGGGATGGGGAAATGAAAATGTTGATGATACGCTTCCCGACAAGATCATCTCAAAACTGGAGGAACTCGACGTAAACCAAATGGTGGGTTATGCTTCATAGACTGTTCATATTTCTCTTGGTTCTTGGCTGCAGCTGTCGTTGTTTCGCCCAGCTGCAAGGAAGGGTGGTCGATGCTGCCACCAACGAGCCGATAGCCTATGCCAACGTGTATTACGAAGGAAAGGGTGTAGGTACGGTGTCCGACCAACAAGGGCATTTCACGATAGAGGCTCATGCAGGGTGGGGGAGGCTCATCATTTCGTATGTGGGCTATCAGGTGCAGGTCGTCGATGTTTCGGCTGCGACGCGTCAGCTGGGCGATATCAAGATGAAGTCGCTCCAGCTTGCCGAGGTAGTGGTCAAGCCAAGGCGTGAGAAGTATTCGCGGAAAAACAATCCTGCCGTCGAACTGATGAGGAAGGTGGTGGCGCACAAGCAACTCAATGACCTTTCTGTGAGCGATTACTACTCATACAACACCTACCGGAAAATCACTTTTGCCCTTAACAACATTACTGCCGACTCGTTGCGAGAGTCAAAAATGTTCAAGAAATACCCTTTCTTCCGCAATCAGGTGGAACTATGTGGAGAAACGGGGAAACAGATCCTGCCCATTTCCGTTGACGAGACTCTTACGCAGAAAGTATTCAGAAAAAACCCTCGTAGTGAAAAAAACATTGTGAAGGGAATCAATTCGAATGGCGTGAACGACGTGTTCAACACAGGAGAAATCATGACAATGGTAATCAAGGATATATTTACGGATGTGAATGTCTATGATGACCACTGCCGGTTGCTGCGTCTTTCGTTCGATAGTCCTATCTCCGAAAATGGCATTGCGTTTTACCGCTATTTCATCATGGACACGGTGTATGTGCAGAAAGACAAGTGCATCCACCTTTCGTTTGTGCCCAATAACTCGCGTGATGTGGGTTTCTCGGGTCACCTCTACGTGTTGGCCGATTCCACCTATCGTGTGAAACATTGTACGCTCAACTTGCCGAAAAAGACAAACATCAATTACGTCACTGAACTGAAAATCAGGCAGGAGTTCGAGGCCCTACCCTCGGGCGAGTGGGTGCAGACTGCCGACGACATGATTTGTGAGATGGACTTTTTCGGTCTGAAGCTGATGGCCCGACGAGCCACTCGTAATCAGAATTATAGTTTCGAGGAAATACCCAAGAAGGTGTTCAAGGCAAAAGGTTCGGAAGTGAAGGATGTGAATGCGATGATGCGTGGAGAAGATTTCTGGCGTGAATATCGTGCGGTCGGTCTCACCAAGTCGGAAAGCCAGATGCAGGATTTTGTGCAGAACCTGACGAAAGTCAAAGGCTACGCGTTCATCTTGTTTGCGGCAAGGGCTTTTGTGGAGAACTTTGTGGAGACAGGCTCGGAAAAAACGCCCAGCAAAGTGGACATTGGCCCGATAAACACAATCATCTCGCAGAACTACATCGACGGCCTGCGTCTGCGCGCATCGGCACAAACCACGGCCAACCTCAATCCGCATTGGTTCTTCAAAGGATATTATGCCCATGGTTTTCGCGATCATAAGTCGAAGGGAATGGGACAGGTGGAATACTCGTTCGACAAGAAGGAATACCTCGCTCGCGAATTTCCCAAGCACACTCTCGCCGTGGCATGGCAGTACGACAACATGTCGCCTTCCGACAAGTTCCTGCGTACCGATAAGGACAACGTGTTCACTTCATTCAAGTTTGTCACGGTGGATCAGTTCAATTACGAGCGAAATTTCCGTATCGAGTACGAACACGAGCGTCAGTCGGGTCTGAAGACGGGTCTTGTGCTGAAACATTCCAACTATGAGCCTTGTGGAAAATTGTTCTATCAGACGATGAGTGGTCGCAACATACCCGATTTCACCATCGCCGAAGCTACCGTTAGCCTTCGATATGCTCCAGGAGAGACAGTAGTCAACACCAAGCAACGCCGTTTGCCCATCAACCATAATGCACCCGTGTTCATGGTTGCCCACACATTCGGAATGAAGGGCGTGCTGGGCTCAGACTATAATTACAACTTCACCGATGCTTCCATTCACAAACGCTTCTGGATGGATTCGTGGGGAAGAATCGACATGAATCTGAAAGGTGGAATACAGTGGAACAAGGTGCCATTCCCCTTGCTCATCATGCCCGCCGCCAATTTGTCGTACATCCTGCAAAATGAGACGTTCAATCTCATCAACAACATGGAGTTCCTCAACGACCGTTTTGCTTCGCTTGATCTCTCCTGGAATCTGATGGGAAAGATTTTCAATCGGGTGCCTTTGCTCAAACAACTGAAGTGGCGTGAGTTTATTGGCGTGAAATGTCTGTGGGGTGATTTGTCGGACAAGAACAATCCCTTCCTTCCCCAACATGCCTCTGATGACCTGCTGATGCTTTTCCCGGGTCATTATTCTCCAGAGGGAGACTACCGATATTCTTCGTTCGTCATGGATCCACACAAGCCCTATGTTGAGGTGGCAGCCGGAATACACAACATTTTCAAGATCATACATGTGGAGTATGTACGTCGTTTGAACTATAATGAACTGCCTACAGCCAATCGGTGGGGTGTCAGGCTCATGATACAAACAACATTTTAGTCATTCTATCCCATTTTACTGTTATGAAATTGGTTAATAAAAATTATCTGTTTCCCTTTGTCCTTGTCACATCGCTTTTTTTCCTGTGGGGTTTCGCAAGGAATTTCCTTGATGTGTTCAACAAGTATTTCCAAGAAGCATTGGTCATTAGCCGTACCCAATCGTCGTTGTTTCAGGTGGTGTTCTACCTAGGCTACTTCCTCATGGCGCTACCTGCCGGATGGGTCATTGTGCGGCGTGGCTATCGCTATGGTGTGGTGTTGGGCCTGCTCTTGTTTGCTGCTGGCTCCTTCATGTTCGTGCCTGGCAGCTGGCTCATGAACTTTGAGTTTTTCTTGCTTTCCTTGTTCGTGATTGCTTGTGGCATGGCGTTTCTTGAGACAGCTGCCAATCCCTACGTCACCGAACTGGGCGACTCTTCTACCGCTTCCAGCCGATTGAATCTGTCCCAAACGTTCAATGGCTTGGGCGCAGCCTGTGGACCTGTTGTGGGTGGCGCGTTTCTTTTCAATGGACAGTCGGATGGTGGCAACCTTTTGCTCCCCTATGTCCTGATGGGTTCTGTTGTGCTGGTTGTTGCCATTGTGTTTTCGCGTGTCCAGTTACCCGAAATCAAGCAGGTGTCATCCGACGAGGAAACCTCAAAAACTCATGGCAATGCCTTGTTCTTCTTTGGTCTCACGGCATTGTTGTGCGAACAGATAGCCGAGATAGGCATCAACAGTTCTTTTATCAACTTTGCCGTCGATGATGTGCATCTCGACAAGCTCCTTGCGTCACGCATCCAGGGCGTATGCCTTATGTTGTACATGTCTGGACGTTTGGTCGGATGCTGGGTGATGCAACGTGTGCGAGCGCAACGTGTGTTGCTGTGGTGTGCCATTGGTACTGTGGCAGCCACTGCTTTGATTATGCCAAACTTCGGGATGGTTTCGTTTGTGGCTTTGGCACTGATTTATGTGTTTGAGTCGGTCATGTTTCCCACCATCTTTTCGTTGTGTGTGTCGCGCTTCACGGGAGGAGTGAAGTTGGCATCGAGTATGCTTATGATGACTCCCATAGGTGGAGCCATTGGTACGTGGCTGGTGTTTATGGTGGCCGATACTACCACCATGTCGTTTTCGTTCATTGTTCCTATGATAAGCTATGTGGTAGTGATGTTTTTTGCGGCCAAAGCGCTTCGCGCTTGTTAGCCGTGGCCAAGGTCAGGACTAAAGCTGTGTGAGTTTGTACAATGCAAATCCCGGAACAAACCGATTGGAGGTTGGTTCCGGGATTTCCCCATTCATGTTGTTGGTTGTCACTTCACTATGTCAAGTTCATCTACCAGACGCTGACATTGGGCAAACTTGTCGATGACAAACACTACATAGCGGATGTCAACTGCCACCGCACGCTGTAGCTTGGGCTGATAGGCGATGTCGCCCGTCAGACCTTCGTAGTTGCGGTCGAAGTTGAGTCCTATCAGTTCGCCCTTGTTATTGAACACTGGACTGCCCGAATTGCCACCCGTGTTGTCGGTGGCAGTGGCGAAGCACACCGGCATTTCGCCGTTGGTCATGGCGTAACGCCCGAAATCTTTTTGCTCATACAATGCCTTCAGTCGTGCAGGCACCACAAACTCGTAGTTGTCGGGATTTTCCTTCTCCATCACCCCTTTCAGCGTGGTATAGTGTTTGTACATCACGCCATCGCGAGGCTTGTAGGAGCCTATTTTGCCGTAGGTGAGGCGTAGGGTGGAGTTGGCATCGGGATAGATGGCCCGACCCTCTGCCTGATGCATTTTCATGTTTCCTCCAATCCATGTCATGTGGGCCTTGTCAAGTTCCTTGTTGTCGGCAGCCATGGCTTGTGAGGTGGCCTTGTAGGCCTCCGACACCATTTGTCGGTAGGCGGTTCGCATCTCCTTGCCTTTGTTTTTGCTGAAACAATCGTCGATGTATGCGTCGATGTTGCCCTTGTAGTTTTTTTGGATGACCTGAAACACTTCTATGCGTTGCTCCTCAGGCACCAGGTTGGCATATACTTTCAGCATCACTTTTGATACTTTTCGATCGACTTCCGCATCGTAATCCTTGCTCTTCATGATGTCTTCACTGTAGAACTCTACGCCTGTCATCAGTGCTTCGATGATGGCTTGTTGGTGATAGATGGTCTGGAATCGGTTCTTCATCACCTTCTGCAGGGTATCGAATGCTTTCTGATAGTCGGTGGTGCCTTGTTGCCGGCCGTAGGCGAGGAGCCGTTCCTGTTGCTCCTCTTTTGCCTGTAGGGTGTTGAGTCGTTCCAACCCCTCGTTCATTCCGATGGCATTTTTCCAGTAGTTGGCACTTGAGGCGTATTTGGCTGCATACTTGATGCGTATCTCATCGCTCTTGAGCATTTCCTCCAAGAGGGCATTGAGGCGGGCTGTCCGCACTTCCTTGCGCATGAGATTGGCTGTCTGCATTCGTTCCACCACTTCATCGGCTATCATGTTGCGATAGTTGCGTCCGGGGAAGCCCATCACGAAAGTGAAGTCGCCTTCGCTCACGCCATTGAGATTGATTCTGCACCAGCGTTTGGGCACCAGCGGTTGGTTGGCGGTGCTGTAATGGGCAGGAGTGCCATCGGCTGTGGCATAAACACGGAACATGGAGAAGTCGCCGCAGTGGCGGGGCCACATCCAGTTGTCGGTGTCGGCACCAAACTTTCCAATACTTGAAGGTGGTGCGCCTACGAAACGGATGTCTCGATAAATGGTTTCCTGGAACAGATAGTACTTGTTTCCTCCATAAAAAGCTTTCAACGTAACAGCATGGAAATCATCGATGGGCAAGCCGTTGGCCTGTGCGAAGCGTGAGCCAACCTTGGCAAGGTAAGTGGCCGACAGGTAGTTGGTGCCTTCCGGATCGTCGTCCTTCTGCAGTTGTTCCTTCACATAGTCGGTCACATCCAGAATCTTCTCGGTGAAGGTGATGGTGAGGCCCTCGACGGGCAGTTCCTGTTGGCGTGTCATTGCCCAGAATCCGTTCTTTAGGTAGTCGTGTTCCACCGAGCTCAAGCGCTGTATCGATCCATATCCGCAATGGTGATTGGTGAGTACCAGTCCTTGGCTGGAGATGATTTCGCCGGTACATCCAGAGCCAAAGTGAATCACTGCATCTTTCAGGCTCACGCCATTTTCGCTGTAAATATCGTCGATGGCCATGTCGAGTCCCATCTCGCGCATCATGATGGCGTTCTGCGTCTTCAGGTCGGGAAGCATCCACATGCCTTCGTCGGCCGTGGCTGCCAGCGTGCCTGCTGCGGCACAGAGGAGTAGGAATAGTTTTTTCATCATATCTCTTTTTTTGGGTGTGTTCATTCCGAAATCGTCATTTCATTTACCAGATGTCCGCAGTTGCCCAATTTGTCGAGTATGAACAACACGTAGCGAATATCTACTGCGATGCAACGCTGTAGGTTGTTGTCGAAGTTGATGTCGCCGCTGAGGCTCTCCCAGTTTCCATCGAAGGCGATGCCAATCAGTTCGCCGTTGCCATTCATTACAGGTGATCCGGAGTTGCCACCGGTGATGTCGTTGGTGGTGAGGAAACAAACCGGCAGCTCACCGTTCTTCATTGTATAGCGTCCGAAGTCTTTCTTGGCATACAGCTCTTTCAGCTTGGCAGGTACCACAAATTCCGGGTTGGTGGCATCTTCTTTCTCCATCACACCACGGAGGGTGGTGTAATGTTCGTAGTGTACGCCATCGCGTGGATCGTAGGCTTTCACGTTGCCGTAGGTCATGCGCAGGGTCAGGTTGGCATCAGGAGCCTTGGGGGTAGGAGCATACATTTCGCAAAGTCCGCGCACGTAGGTCTTGTGAAGCAGGTCCAGTCGCTCAGCCTTGGCGGTGTAGTCGGCCGACACTTTCAGATAGAAATCTTTCAATGAGGCACCCACTACGCACAAAGGGTCTTTTGCGAATGCTTTGTCGGAAGGTTTCTTCTGGAATTTCGCAAAGCTCTTCTCGTTGGCAAACACCGACTTGTCATATACATAATCCACGAAAGCATCCGTATTGCCTTTGAACTTGGTGTCGATTAGCTGAAAATACGTAGGCAATTCCTGCCCGGCCATGAGTTGGCGGAACAAAGGCAACAGTTGTTTGGCCACCTTGCGGTCAACATCGTGATTATAGTCCTTGTTGTGAATGCGTTCATACACTTTCTGATAGTCCGGTTTCTCCTTCTTGTCGTACATGAGGTTCATGCCCTCGCGGAAAAATTCGATACCGCTGATGACCTCCCTCACTACCATCATGTTGAATGTGGGCTGGTAGAGCTGCTTCATTTTCTCGTCGATTTGTTGCACCACTTGGAAGTAGGCTTGGTTGTTGCATTGTCGTGCAAACGCGGCAAAACGAGTTTCCTGTTGCTTTTTGCCCTCTATCACTTTGTTATCGACGATGGCCTTGTTCATGCCGATGGAGTTTTTCCAGTAGTTGGACGATGAGGCGTATTTGCTGGCATATTGTATGCGGATGGCATCGCTTTTTCGCATCTCTTCCTTCAATACCGCCTGTCGTGCCTCGCGCACCTTGATGCGGGGATTGTTCTGAGCCCTCATGCGGTTTGCCACCTCGCTGGCCGTGAGGTAGCGGAAGGTGCTACCGGGGAATCCCATGATCATGGCATAGTCGCCTTCTTCCACGCCTTTCAGGCTGATGACAAGGTGCTTGTCGGTCTGCAACGGCTTTCCATTCTCGCCATAGATGCGAAACATGGAGAAGTCGCAGGTGTGGCGTGGCCACATCCAGTTGTCGGTTTCGCCGCCAAATTTGCCTACGCTCGAAGGCGGTGCAGCCACCATGCGCACGTCGGTGTAAGTCTTATATACGAGCAAGTAATATTTGTTGCCAGCATAGTAGGGTAGTGCCCGACCCGAAATGAGTGGCTTGCCAGCCACGGGCTCCTTGTCGGCAGTAAGTGTGATGCCATGGGCTTTCATCTGCTCCAGGGCCAGCGTGTTGAGGAATGGTTGTGTGAAGGTCTTCTCTTCGGGAGTCTTGCCCGATTGGATGCTGTCTTCCACCACGGGGGTCACATCAATGATCTTGTCCACCATCTGGAACGTCAGGCCTGGGCACTTCATTTCCTCCTCGCGGCTCTTGGCCCAGAACCCATCGGTGAGGTAATCGTGCTCCAACGAGCTGTAGCGTTGGATGAAGCTATAGCCGCAATGATGATTGGTGAGCAGCAATCCCTCTGATGACACGATTTCGGCGGTACATCCTCCGCCAAACAGTCCTACGACATCCTTCAGCGAAGGTGCATCAGGGTTATAGACATCCAGCGCGTCCAGTCGGAACCCTTGGGCTTTCATTTGGTCGATTACGTGTTGCTGCTGCATCAGTTGCAACAGCCACATTCCTTCGTCGGCGCGGCAGAAACATGCAACGCACAGCATACTAATGGCTAAAAAAATCCGTTTCATATTCATTCATGATTATTTGTGGACAAAGATATGGGTTTTATGGCAGAATCGCAACATTTGCCCTACGCAATTTGCTTTTTCGGCGTTTCGCTTTTGCTGCAGGCACTGGCTGGGGCGGGGATATGATTTTTTAACAAAAAAAATATTAAATTAAGTCTTTCATGGTGAATAACTTTCTATTTTTGCAACATGAAAACGAGTAAAGGTTTCGCATGTGTGTGTCTGCTGTCAATCCTGGCCAGTTGCGCCAGTGAGTATCACATTCAAGGAAGCTCATCAGTCAGTCTCCTCGATGGTAAGATGTTGTTTGTGAAAATACCTTGCATAGACGGACTTAGTTCCATCGATTCGGCCGAAGTCGTGCATGGCAATTTCACCATGAGTGGCTCGTTGGACTCGTCGATGGTGGCCAATCTCTATATGGATGAAAACAGCATCATGCCGTTTGTCGTGGAGCATGGGAAAATAAAGATGACCATCGACGACACCCAGATTAAAGTGTCGGGCACTCCGCTCAACGATGCGCTTTATGACTACATAGCTCGGAAAACCTCCATTGAGGATCGTGCCTACGAGATAGGTCGCCTTGAAAGTCGCATGATCATGAATGGTGAGCCCCCGCATGAAGTGGAACGGAAAATAAACCGCGAGAAGAAGAAACTGGGTGAGGAACTGGATGACTTGACCAAACGATTCATTCAGGACAACTACACCAACGTGTTGGGGCCAGGCATCTTCATGATGATGTGCAACTCGATGCCCTATCCTATGCTGACTCCTTTGATGGAGGATGTGTATGACGAGGCACCTGAAACATTCAAGAACCACCCGATGGTGAAGAAATATATGGACATGGCTCACGACAGCCACCCCCATCAGTCCGAATAGATTTTATCATAGCGTATGCACACTTTCCGAAACTGCTTCCTCGCAGCGCTCTTGTGCCTCACGATGACCAGCGCCTTTGCCCAGCTTGAGCCCGTACAGTTCTCCGTGTCGTTTCAGCAAATGTCCGACAGCATCGGACAACTCCGATTCACGGGAGTCATCGACACAGGGTGGCATGTGTATGGTACCCACCAAGGAGAAAACGGACCGACTCCAGCCTCCATACAGTTTGAGACGATGGAGGGGATGGAGCCATCCGGTGAATTGGGATTCGAAGGCAGCGAGCAGGAACGTTTCGATGACATGTTTGGCATGACTGTGCGCTATTTCGAACAGACAGTAGCCTTTGTGCAGCAGGTACGCATCCTTTCCACACAGTATTCGTTGGCGGGTTATTTGCAGTATGGAGCCTGCAACGACCAGAGCTGTCTGCCTCCCACTTCCGTAGAGTTCCGCTATGGTTCCGACTCCCAGCCGTCAGCACCGGCAGAGGCCATCTCAAACACACCTGTTGCCAACGACCACACGCTGTGGGGCGTGCTCTTGGCCGGATTCATCGGTGGACTACTGGCACTTTTCACCCCCTGCGTGTGGCCCATCATACCGATGACTGTGAGTTTCTTCCTCAAACGCTCGAAACAGCGTGGCCAAGGTATCCGCGATGCCATTCTGTATGGTGTGAGCATCATAGTGGTGTATGTGACGTTAGGATTGCTTGTCACCTTGCTCTTTGGCGCAAGTGCTCTCAATTCACTATCGACCAACGCTGTGTTCAATGTGTTCTTCTGCTTGTTGCTGCTGGTGTTTGCAACCTCCTTTTTCGGAGCGTTCGAACTCACCTTGCCAGCCAGCTGGAGTAATGCTGTCGATGAAAAAGCAGGGAAGACTTCAGGTTTCCTCAGCATTCTGCTCATGGCCTTCACTTTGGCATTGGTCAGTTTCAGCTGCACGGGACCCATTGTAGGCTTTTTGCTGGTGGAACTGGGAACAGGAAGTACCATCATCGCCCCCACCATCGGAATGTTTGGCTTTGCGCTTGCTCTGGCCCTTCCGTTCACACTGTTCGCACTCTTCCCACAATGGCTGAAATCGGTGCCTAAGAGTGGAGGATGGATGAATGTGATTAAGGTCACTTTGGGATTCGTAGAGTTGGCTTTCGCCTTGAAGTTCCTTTCGGTAGCCGACTTGGCGTACGGCTGGCACATCCTCGACCGGGAGACATTCCTCTCGCTGTGGATTGCCATCTTTGGCTTGCTTGGGGCCTATTTGTTGGGCAAACTGAAGTTCCAACACGACGACGAAAACACGCATGTGGGGGTGACGCGCTTTTTCTTAGGGCTCATCAGCATTGCCTTTGCCATATACATGTTGCCGGGATTGTGGGGAGCCCCTTTGAAGGCCATCAGTGCCTTTGCCCCTCCCATGAGTACACAAGACTTCAGCTTGTACGACAAGGAGGTGCGTGCCCAATACAATGATTTTGATGAGGGCATGCAAGCAGCCCGCCAACAGCACAAGCCTGTGATGCTCGATTTCACTGGTTATGGTTGTGTGAACTGTCGGAAGATGGAGGCATCGGTGTGGACTGATGAGCGCGTCCGTAGGCTCATGACAACCGAATATGTACTCATCACCCTATATGTGGATGACAAGACTCCGCTTCCTGCTCCACAGATGGTTGTGGAAAATGGGCGGGAACTGAAGCTGCGTACCGTTGGCGACAAGTGGAGCCATCTGCAGCGCACGATGTTTGGTGCCAATGCCCAACCTTTTTATGTGTTGCTCGACAATGAGGGCACGCCACTGACTTCTCCCTATTCATTCGATGAGAATGTGAGCCATTATGTTGAGTTCCTACAAGGTGGGTTGTCAAAGTATCAGAAATAAATATCAACAAATTACAATATCATGGAAAACAAAAAAGGCAATTATTTCGTGTCGATGCTCATCCTATGCGCCATGTTCTTCGTGTTTGGATTCGTGTCGTGGGTGAACAGCATCCTGATTCCTTACTTTCGCATTGCTTGCGAGCTTACACATTTTCAATCGTATTTCGTCACCATTGCCTTCTATATTGCTTATTTCATCATGGCAGTCCCATCGGGCATGTTGCTCAAGAAAGTGGGCTTTAAGGTGGGCATCGAAATGGGTTTCATGCTCATGGCATTGGGCATGTTCATCTTTACCCCTGCGGCACTGACGCGCCAATTCGGCTTGTTCCTGCTCGGCCTGTTCATCATTGGCATTGGCCTTGCCATCCTGCAAACGGCAGCCAATCCGTTTGTCACCATTGTGGGACCTATTGAGAGTGCGGCCAAGCGTATCAGCATTTGTGGCATCTGCAACAAGTTTGCCGGTATCATCTCTCCGCTGCTGTTTGCTGCCGTGATGCTGAAGACTTCCGATACCGAGACCTTCCAACTCATCGAGTCGGGGGCGCTGGTGGGCGCCGCCAAGGATGCCGCATTGGCCGAGCTCATCCGGCGTGTGATTGTGCCATACTTGTTGTTGGGCGCTGTGTTGTTGGTGTTTGGCATACTCATCCGTCATTCCGTCTTGCCCGAAATCGATACCGAACAGCAAAATGCCAGCACTGAGAGCGATGATGCTCACCGTAGTGTCTTCAGCTATCCTTATCTGGTGTTGGGAGTCATTGCCCTGTTGTGCCACGTAGGTACGCAAGTGGTGGCCATCGATACCATCATCAGCTATTCAGGGTCTATGGGCATCGGCTTGATTGATGCCAAGATCTTTCCAAGCCTCACGCTGGCATTCACACTCATTGGCTACTGCATAGGCATCATCACCATTCCCAAACTCATCTCACAACGCACAGCCTTGGTCATCTGCACCCTTGTCGGACTGGTGCTTTCTGTCTGTGTGGTCGCTATCGATGTGCCCATGAACTATTTCGGACATCACGTCAGCTCATCGCTCGTGTTCCTCAACCTTATGGGGTTGCCCAATGCACTCATCTATGCTGGCATCTGGCCCCTATCCATTCGTGGCTTGGGAGGCAAGACAAAGATAGGTTCTTCGCTGCTTGTCATGGCCCTTTGTGGCAATGCGCTTATGCCACAGATCTACAGCCTGGTGGCTACGCAAACGGGTTCGCTTCGCACGGGTTATGTCATTCTCATCCCTTGTTTCCTCTATATGGCATTCTTTGCCATCAAAGGTTACAAGATCAACAGTTGGCGGTAATCTTATCTGTTTCTCGCGCCAGTTGCTTGCCGTGGACAGTATGTTTCATTACGGAGGAACGTGTTTCCTCTGTTTTTTCTTTATTTCTTGCACATAAAAGGCCAAAATGTGATAAAATTGATTAATTTTGCACGGTTTTTCACACAAAGTAGAAGTATATGGATAGAGAAGGTTTCAAAAGCAATTTTGGTTCGATATTGGCGCTTGCAGGATCTGCGGTAGGCTTGGGCAATATCTGGCGTTTCCCTTATATGCTCAGCGAATATGGTGGAGGAGCCTTTTTGTTGGTATATGTTCTTTGCATCATCATAGTGACATTCCCTATCATGCTGTCGGAGTTTATTGTGGGTCGTCGCGGAAACAGAGGCGCTTTCAGCGCGATTTATCACATCGAGCCCCGAGGTCCTTGGAAATTCTATGGTAGTTTGGCGGTATTCATCCCTTTTGCTACATTGTGTTACTATTGCGTCATAGGCGGCTGGACTCTCTACTATCTGTTTCAGTCCTGCCTATTTCAGTTCTCGTCGTCGAGTTCGCCTGAGGCTATCGACTCCATGTTCGAGCACTTCATCACTCAGCCTGTGACTCCTGTCGTGTTTCATGGCCTTTTTCTGCTTGCAACCGCCATCATCATCCGGTGGGGCGTGCGTAATGGCATAGAGAAATGTTCCAAGGTCATGATGCCGTTGCTCTTTTTCATCATGTTGCTCATCGCTGCGCGTTCCATGACGCTTCCAGGAGCTTCCGAGGGAGTCAGCTACATTTTCAATCCCGATTTCAGCAAGATTACGCCCCAGGTGTTTCTTGCTGCCATGGGTCAGGCTTTCTATTCGCTTTCCGTAGGTATGGGCATCATGATCACCTACGCGTCATACCTCGACCAGAAGTCCAATCTGCCGCGCATTGCTTCTTACACCATTTTTTCTGATTTCTTGTTTGCCGTCATTGCCGGTTGTGCCATCATTCCCGTGTTGTTCGCTTTCGGAATGTCCACCGGGCAAGGCACAGGACTGGTATTCAAGACTCTCCCCCTCATTTTCTCGCAGCTTCCATTCGGAAGTCTGATAGCGGCGGTGTTCTTTTTTGCCGTATTGTTGGCCGCCATCACTTCTTCCATGTCGTTGTTTGAGGTTCCTGTGTCGTGGCTGGTGGAACATAAGCACATGCCACGCAACAAATCCTGCCTATATGTGTTTCTTGCTGCGTTGGTGATTGGCGCTGTCTGCTCTCTCTCCTTTGGCCCTCTCGGCCAGATTACTATCAGCAATAAAATCATCTTCGAAATCTTCGATTACACCATTGGCAATTATCTCATGCCATTCGCTGGGTTTGTGGTCGTGCTGTTCGTGGGGTGGAAAATGCACGCTTCGGATATCTGCGAGGAAATCTTCAAGACATCGATTCCCGCTTTAGACCATCGGTGCCGATTCTGGTTCATGGTGTTGGTGTTTGCCATCAAGTACATTTCACCTGCTGCCGTTCTTGCCGTTTTCTTGTCGGGAATCCTTTGATAGCCGATGCGTCGGCCGAACGGTGGCGCAACAAATTGTCGGCAATACGAAAGAAAAGGACTTCATCTTGAAGTCCTTTTCTTGTGATCCGCTTGGGGCTCGAACC
>DCGR01000021.1 GCA_002315285.1 Bacteroides sp. UBA1773
TAACAGTTGCGGATTTGAGGTTTATAAATCTGCACAAAACTGACTACTGAGAACTGGGAGCTGAAAACTACCGTCATCTCCGCTGCGGCATGATGGTAGGGCCCTGTTGACGGTCGCCATTGATGAGCCTATCCACGCCATCCTTCACAAACTGCCCCACCGACACACCGATGGTCACCGAGCGCGAGACACGTATCTTGGGAGTGACAATCGGGGTCATCACCATCCTGCGGGCAAAAGGGTCGTAGTGTTGCTGCACGCCCAAGTCTATGCCTACACGTTCGCCCTCGATGGAAAAGTATCCGCCATACCTCGACGTTCCGACATAAGGGAAAGCGGCCATCGAGAAATAAGGATTGAGGTTGTAGTATTGGGCAAAGGCTGTGACACTGACCCTGTCGGACAGGGCATAGCGCAACTGGCCTCCCACCCCAAACTGGTTGGTGATGCCTTGCACTGTGTTGTATTTCATGGCCATGAAATACAATGCGAATGCAAGGTTGTTGGCTTGCTTATCGATGCCTATGCTTGCCGACTGAGCAATCATCAAGTTGAGCTGTTCCTGATAGCTGCTTGTCCCCACGAAATTCAGTCCTCCCCATTGTCCGATAGTACCATTGGCAGAAAAATCATATTGGTGAAATCCATGAATAGGACTCTGTACGTTCATAATCTGTGGAACATTGAAAGTAATGATTTCCCTCTGACCAGGGCGGAAACGAGTGGAGTCGATATCATGTTGTGCTATCGACGCAGCTTTGCCATCGACAGTTGTCGGTTGCAGCATTTTCACATCTCCAATGGGGGTATTATTGCTCTGAGCCACCACCGATAACGTTGCTGCCATGCAGCAAAGGAAAAGCAAAGTTCTTTTCATGTTTATTGCCATTTCAAAACAATTGTACCCTTCAAGTCAGTGGTGTAACCATCTACATCGGCAACATCGCCATGGATAAGGTCACACTGTGCTGATTGGTTCGTAAAAGTACTGCTTTTTTTGCACAATCACACAAAGATGGTCATAAAAGCTAGAAAGATTAACGTCAGACACTCACAATAATCACATCATGCGCGTTTTTGCAATCTTTGTATTGCAATTGGTGTCTGCTTTGCGTACAAATCATCAAAATTACTGTACTCTCGATAAAATTTACGCGCCACTAATTATTTTTTACGGGCCTCTAAATGTTTCTTTACAGGCCTGAAAATATTTTTTTGAGCGCATGTCTTTCAATGAGTACATATCGGTACATGATGGGGAATTGTTATCACTACTCAAAAACAGGCGTGAATGAAATGGACTTGTCTTCACAATCTGGCCTTCTGTAATGAAATTATTTCTTTTTCATGGAATTTCCACCGCAAGATTTGGAGTTGGCACCGCAAAGGAATACCTTTGCAAAAACAAAAGATCGAAGCAATGAAACACATCACACTGATTGCCGATAGTGGATCCACAAAAACCACATGGAACCTGTTGGATGCCGACAACGGTCATCCGCTGACAGAAGTAACCACCAAGGGGTTGAACCCATATTTTCAGACGGAACTCGAATGTAAAGATGAATTGAGCCTATCGCTGCTGCCTGCATTACAGCCTTATTGGAGTGCCGCCGATTGCCAGAAGGTGCATTTCTATGGGGCAGGATGTACGGCAGAGAAATGCGCGCAAGTGCAGCATGCGCTTTGCTCCGTGCTGTGCTTGGACCTGCAGCAAGTAGAAGTGCAAAGCGACATGACAGGGGCTGCACGTGGCGTGTGTGGTCGCAAGGCTGGCATTGCCTGCATCATAGGCACAGGCAGCAACTCGTGTCTGTACGATGGAGAGAGGGTGGTGAGCAATGTGTCACCATTGGGTTACATACTGGGCGATGAAGGAAGTGGGGCGGTGATGGGCCGACTGTTTGTGGGCAGTGTACTGAAAAACCAGTTGACACCAGGATTGAAAGAGGAATTTCTGACAGCACAGCGACTGACCCCTGCCGACATCATAGAGCGTGTGTATAGGCAGCCTCTCCCGAACCGTTTTCTGGCCTCGTTGTCGCCTTTTATCTGTAGCCATCTCCACGATGAAACGGTTCGGACACTGGTGATGGACAGTTTTCGTTCTTTCTTCAAGCGAAACGTGCTGCAATACGTAGGTTATGACACACTGCCGATTGGCTTTGTGGGTTCGGTAGCCTACCACTATCGAGACATCATCAATGAAGTGGCTAATGAATTCCATCTGCACATCGGACATTTTTTGCAAAGTCCCATGGAAGGACTCATGATTTTTCACCAAAGCAACTGACCGATGAGGTGAAATTTTGAATCAAATGCACAGTCGGGACAAGGAGATGGAGTGAATCGAGGAGTATGATTTGCGCGCTATTTTGGAGGCATCAAAGGCGACACTTGTACCAACTTGACAAAAAAGCGGGCACGCTGGATAGTGTCCGCTTAAATTGTCGGTGTGATTGGCTGTAATCTGTTAGAAATTCAATGCCACCCCCATTCCGGAAGATGCTGGAGTGAGATAAGCCGTGGGATGGTTCTTTGAGTTGTATGCAATAGGAATCTTCTTGATTTTCTTGTTGCCAGAACACCACATGATGATGCCAGGTATGGTTACTGCAGCTCCAATCATGGCACATGGAACGCCAATGATTCCACCTGCGAATATATCGCTGAATGAATCAGAAGATTCGGCGGTGATGATTCCGACGAGTCCACCAGCCAAAAGTGCACCACCAGCTGCGGTGCAGACAATGCCCGCGGTCTTGAGTCCTTTTGCCTTCTTGTATTTCTTGAACAAATCGTCACCCAGCACATTCATCAGCTGGTTCTTGGAGATGGCTTTGCCATCCAGATAGAATGTCTTTTTGGAATAAGTAAGTCCCGACTGCGTTGTGGATGTATTGGTTTGCGCTGCTGCGGAAATAGCCATCAGCATCAATGCGAAAAGTAAAATTATTTGTTTCATCATATTGAATAGTTAGTAATGAAAAAAACAACTTGGTTAATTTATGATCATACCCAGTGTGGTCAGCTTTGGTTATCTTTTTGGATCATATGGGTTGATTCGTCGGTCATGACACCCTCATTACTTCCTCTTCATCAAACCCCATCAGTTCAAAAATCCAAGCAAAATATTCACAAGTTATTATCTTGCAATCATTTAAAATGTTTTTGTGTCAATTAATAAGTATGCTTCCAAAAAAAGACCTTCTTTCGAAGTGAATCGAGAGAAGGCCCTTTTTTAGTTCTGCTCAAGATTCTGAGCGGAGGAGTTATTCCTCACTGCCCCAGTTCATCTTGCTCATGCGGATGTAGCTCTGGTAACGTTTCTGTGCCATGTCCTGACATGCGTTGAACAAGTCGGCAGCCTCGGCAGGATATTGCTTCAGAACGGATGCGAAGCGAACCTCTCCCTTGAGATAGTCTTGGAATGCATCCCATTTTGGCTCCTTAGAGTCGAGTGAGAATGGATTCTTGCCTTCATCCTCGAGTGATGGGTTGTAACGCCACAAGTGCCAGTAGCCACACTCTACGGCTGCGGCCTCTTCAGCCTGTGCCTTGCCCATGCCCTTCTTCAAGCCATGGTTAATACAGGGTGCGTAAGCGATGATGATGGATGGACCCGGATAGGCTTCTGCCTCGCGGATAGCCTTGAGACACTGGCTATTGTCGGCACCCATGGCAATCTGTGCCACATATACGTAACCGTAGGTGGTGGCAATCATGCCAAGGTCTTTCTTACGTACACGCTTGCCCGATGCTGCGAACTTGGCAATGGCTCCTAAAGGTGTTGACTTGGATGCCTGACCGCCTGTGTTGGAATAAACCTCGGTGTCGAGTACGAGAATATTGACATCCTCACCCGACGCGATAACATGATCGAGACCACCGTACCCGATGTCGTACGAAGCACCGTCGCCACCGATAATCCACTGGCTACGCTTTACAAGATAGTCTTTCAATTCCAGAATCTTCTTGCAAGTGTCGCACTGACATGCCTCACAACCTGCAATGATCTGAGGAGCCAGAGCCTTGGTAGCCTCGGCATCGTTTTTCTTGGCAATCCATTCGGTGAAGAGAGCCTTGAGGTCATCAGAGCAGCAAGTGCAAGCCTGTGCCTCGGTCATGAGTTTTTCAAGACGCAGTTTGAGTTTCTTGTTGGCTATCTCCATACCCAGACCATACTCGCAGAAATCCTCGAACAAGGAGTTAGCCCATGCTGGACCTTGACCTTTCTCATTGGTAGTGTAAGGAGTAGAAGGAATGGAACCTGAATAGATGGATGAGCAACCAGTAGCGTTCGACACAATCATACGATCGCCAAAGAGTTGGGAAAGGAGCTTGACATAAGGAGTCTCGCCACAGCCGGAACAAGCGCCAGAGAACTCGAACAGCGGAGTGGCAAACTGGCTGTTCTTTGGACTTTGCTTGATGTCGATGAGCGACTGTTTGGTCTTGACATTCTTGACGCAGTATTCCCAGTTCTGGGCTTCGCCGAGTTCCTGCTCCAAAGGCACCATCTTGAGGGCAGGACCCGTCTTGGGCATTCCAGGACATACATCGACACAGTTGCCACAACCAAGACAATCCA
>DCGR01000016.1 GCA_002315285.1 Bacteroides sp. UBA1773
ACGTCAAATTGAACAACCTATATCATAAATTATTCGCAATATACTTGTTATACGCAATTTGTGTGTAAAGATACAGATGTCTGTTGGAACAACCTATATTATTCTCAGAAAAAATTATTCTGATAGGCACAATAGGAAGTCCTAGGAATTCCTAGGAGGACTGAAAACTGACGACTGAGAAACTGACAACTGATTTGCTGCCGCAAGGGCTTTTTTGTGGGACGGACCAAATAATTCGTTTTGAAAACTTGTTTATTGCCGAAAAGTCCGTAATTTTGCGCACAATGAACAGGAAGGAAATACTTACCATTAAAAACCGCTTCGGCATTGTGGGCAATGACGAGGCGCTGTTGCGTGCTTTGGATGTGGCCATGCAGGTGGCTCCTACGGAGTTGTCGGTTTTGATAACGGGCGAAAATGGTGTCGGAAAGGAAGTGGTTCCGAAAATAATACATCAGTTCAGCGCGCGTAAGCATGGGAAATATGTGGCAGTGAACTGTGGAGCCATTCCTGAAGGTACAATCAATTCAGAATTGTTTGGACACGTGAAGGGTGCTTTCACGGGGGCGGACAAGGACAGGAAGGGCTATTTTGCTGAGGCAGATGGCGGGACAATCTTTTTGGATGAAGTAGGCGAGCTTCCGTTAGCTACGCAGGCCATGCTGTTGCGAGTGTTGGAGAATCATGAATACATGGTTGTGGGTTCTTCGAATGTTTATAAGACTGATGTGAGAATCATTGCTGCAACGAATGTGAACATGATGGAGGCCGTGGCGCAGGGGCGTTTTCGTGAGGATCTTTATTATCGTCTCAACACGATTCCCGTGAACATTCCTGCCTTGCGCGAAAGGGGAAACGACATTGTCTTGTTGTTCACTCATTTTTCCATGCAGATAGCCGAGAGGTATTCGATGCCTCCCATCCAGCTCACCGATTCGGCCAAGCATTTGTTGTGCAGTTACTCGTGGCCGGGCAACGTGCGCCAGCTGAAAAACATTGTGGAGCACATTTCCGTGGTGGAGCAAAACAGGATGATAACCGAAGAGACCTTGCAATTCTATCTGCCCAGCGTGCCGAATGGGCGCAACCTCCCGATGGTGTCGAACCGTCAGCAAGGGGGAAAAATGTTCGAGAATGAGCGTGAGATACTCTATTCCGTCTTGTTTGACCTGCGCCGCGACATGACGGAGATGAAACGTGTGGTGAATGATTTGATAAAGGAGCGCGAAATGGTAAAACACCAGTCGCCACTTCAGCCTTCGCTCAACATCGAGGCGGTGAAACATACCGCAAAAGTGGCCGCAGAGGAAGACATCCAGGATACGGAAGCCTATGAAGAGGAAAACCTGTCGCTCGATGATTCGTACAAGGAACTTGTGAAAAAGGCCCTGAACAAGCATCAGGGAAATCGTCGGGATGCGGCCAAGGACCTGAACATCTCGGAACGGACCTTATATAGAAAAATTAAAGAATATGATTTGGAATAAGAAGGTTCTCCCAGCCCTGGTGGCGTTGATGACGGTCTTGTCGGCATGTAGCATTTCATACAAGTTCAATGGGTCGAGCATCGACTATACGAAAATACAGACCGTGACATTCGAGAATTTCCCAAACCGTTCGGTTGCATTCGTGTGGGGCCCCATGGAGAGCATGTTCAATACGCAACTGCAAGACATTTTCATGCAACAGACGCGCCTGAAACAAGTGAAACGGAACGGACACCTGCAGTTCTCGGGCGAGATAACCAATTATGATGCCCGAAACAAGGGCGTGGGTTCTGATGGCTATTCCACCATGGCCGAACTTACGATGACGGTAAAGGTGTCGTTTGTCAATACCATCAATCCATCGGAGAACTTCGACCAGTCGTTTACGGCCAGTCGCGACTATGATGCGTCGCAACAGATGTCGGCTGTCCAGGAGGATCTGGTGACCCAGATGATTAAGGAAATCTGCGAACAGATATTCAATGCTTCAGTCGCGAATTGGTAAGTTGATGAACCACACGGAGCAACTCGGCGACGACACTTTGTTTGAGTTGCGTGACATTGTGGCACGTTATCCGTTTTTTCAGTCGGGTAGATTGCTGTTGCTGAAAAACCTGTTTATCCTTCACGATGGAGCGTTCGGAAAGGAACTTGGCAAGAATGCCATCTACATAACCGACAGGAGCATCTTGTACGACATGGTGGAAAGGACGGGACTGGAAGTCCTTTCCGAGCAGCATGAAGCTGATGACCAGATCGACAGGACGTTGAGTCTCATCGACTCGTTCCTCCAGTCGAATGTGTCTGAAGAATCGTCGTTGTTGCCTTCAGAGCCATCGACTGATTATCTGTCATATATGGAGCGGGAACATGGGGAGGTAATGCCCACTGCCAACAAATCGGAACGAACCATCGCTCTCATCGACCAGTTCCTGAGCCAGTCGGACGAGTCGCCATTGTTGCATTTCGATGATGTGGCCGTTGAACCGCCTCCTACGGAAGATGCGCATAAGGTGGAGCAGGCAGAGAAAGACGCTGATGATTCGGTATATACGGAGAATCTGGCCAAAATTCTCATCAGTCAGAAAAGATATTCGCAGGCTTTGGAAATAATTAAGCGATTATATTTGCAAAATCCACAAAAAAACTGTTATTTTGCCGACCAAATGAGATTTTTGGAAAAGTTGATAACTAACGATAAAAACAAATTATAAAAATGTACACTTTACTAATCGTATTAATTGTTCTTGCAGCCTTACTGATGTGCTTCATCGTGTTGATTCAAAACTCAAAGGGTGGAGGTCTGGCTGCCGGTTTTGCTTCTTCCAACCAGATTATGGGTGTTCGCAAGACTACCGACATCATTGAGAAAACCACCTGGGGGCTTGCTGTTGCCATGGTTGTCTTGAGTGTGCTGACAGCATACACATTGCCCAGCACGAAAGCCGAATCATCGGTGATCATGCAAGAGGCTACCAAAGATGCCGCCACCAATCCAAACAATATCCAAGCTTTCCCTGGTGTTGCTCCACAGGCAGATGGCGCTGCTTCTGCAGCCGGTGACAGTGTAAAGTAGTAGCCGTCGGAAGCCAAAAATTCTCTGGAGGTTAAATATTTGATTGACAAATGTGGAGCCGTGTCGATAGTTTCCTCTATTGACATGGCTCTTCTTGATTATATTCATGCGCATGAAATTCGTATCGTGGAATGTAAATGGGTTGCGTGCCTGTTGTACAAAGGGATTCGTGGAATCGTTTGAACTGTTGGATGCCGACTTCTTCAGCCTGCAAGAGACCAAAATGCAGGAAGGACAGCTCGATCTGGCCTTTATGGGCTATCAGTCGTACTGGAACTATGCCGAAAAAAAAGGGTATAGCGGCACCGCTGTGTTTACCCGTCACACTCCCTTGAACGTGAATCGCGGCATGGGCATCGACCAGCACGACCACGAAGGACGCATCATCACGCTCGAAATGGAAAGGTTCTTTCTCGTAACCGTGTATGTGCCCAACTCGCAAGACGGATTGCGCCGTTTGGACTATCGTATGCAATGGGAAGATGATTTCCTGGCATATCTGAAGTCGCTCGAACAGTCGAAGCCCGTCGTGGTGTGTGGCGACATGAATGTGGCTCATCAGGAAATAGACCTGAAGAACCCCAAGACAAACCGGATGAATCCTGGTTTTACCGACGAGGAGCGTGAGAAATTCAGCCGGCTGCTCGACAATGGCTTTACGGACACTTATCGTTTTTTCTATCCCGACAAGACCGATGCTTACTCCTGGTGGTCGTATCGGATGAAGGCACGCGAGAAGAACGTAGGGTGGCGCATAGACTATTATCTGGTGTCGTCGCAACTGGACAGCCAACTGGCAGGTGCCGACATCCATGCCGACATCATGGGGTCTGACCATTGTCCGGTGAGTGTGGAAATCGACGGCCTGTGATGTCATGAAACTGAAAGTCATTCTTTTGCTCTGTCTCTGTGGCATGTTGCCGAAGGCGTATGCCCAGTATGGCTCGCCCTTTGACTTTCCGTTGCTTTTGAGCGGCAATTTTGCAGAACTCCGTTCGAACCATTTCCACGGAGGCGTTGACTTCAAGACCCAGGGCGTTACGGGCAAACCCATCCATGTGGTGGCCGATGGCTATGTCAGTGGCGTGTCGGTTTCGGCATCAGGCTATGGAAAAGCCGTGTATGTGGCCCATGGTGACAGCATCATGTCGGTGTATGGGCATGTGCAGTCGTTTCCTCATGACATTGAAATGGCTGTGGAGCAGGCACAGTATGCGGATGAGTCGTATGCCGTGGACTTGTCGTTTCCCGACACGCTCTATCCTGTCAGGCAAGGCGACGTGATTGCATGGAGTGGCAACGAGGGTTATAGTTTTGGACCCCATTTGCATTTTGAGTTGCGCCGTACCCATACGGGAGAATACATCGACCCCCTGCCATTCTTCAAGTCACGGATTCACGACACGATGCCTCCCAGGGCTTCGGCCATCTGCGTGTACCAGCAGGGAGGCAAATCGGAAATCCCCGTCAATCAGCTGCTCGAACCCATCGAAGCCTGGGGTGAGGTGCGTTTCGCCATCCGTGCCAATGACTACATGAACGAGACGTCCAACCGGTATGGCGTTTACAAAGTGACCCTCTACCATGCGGATGAAGTTGTGTTTTCGAGTCAGACCGATGGCTTCCTTCCCGATGAAAACCGAATGATCAATGCTTGGGATGACGAGGGATTCATGCGGTCGTTCATTTTGCCGGGCAATACTTGGCGAATGTTGGGCGCCAATGCCGAGAGGGGGACTGTAAGCATCCGCGAGGCTCGCGACCATCATTTCCGTTACGTGCTTGAGGACCAATTCGGGAATCGTGCCACCTATGGTTTTGTGGTACGAGGAGTGAATATGCCCACGACCACAAAGGTTCCACACGACAGCTTGTACACACAGCACCTCTGTTGGGATAGGAGCAATATGGTTTTTGCTCCAGGTTTTGAACTGTTTGTCCCACGCGGGAATCTGTATGACAATGCTTCGGTACGCAAGGATGTGGTGACCAACCCAGGCGGAGAGCATTGCTACATGCTGTCGGACCAGCCAGTGGCATTGCATAAGGGCGCGTCGCTGCTTATTGGCGTGCGTCGCCAGTATGCCGATTGTTCGAAGCTCTACGTGGCGCAACGATTCGGGCAGCATTGGTCGTCGGTGGGTGGCACTTACGAAAACGGGTGGATGAAGGCTACCGTGCACAGTGTGTCGGCCTACACCATTATGGTGGATACGATTCCTCCTGGCGTCAAACCTGTCGATCAGAAAAAATGGCGTTCGGAACCAGTCAGGTTCCGTATCGGAGACTCGCAGACAGGCATCAGTGATTATAAGGTCTATGTCGATGGAAAGTTCTGGCTGTTTGCCTATAATGAACTGCGGAAAACGCTTACCATGCTCCATCCCGAACGACTGGACAGGAAACAACATCATGAACTCGTGATAGTGGTGACCGACCGTTGTGGAAACGAAACGAAACAAACATATAGATTATGAAAACAAAACAGATTATCAGCGTATTGCTTGCTCTTCTCATCGACAGTACGTCGTGGGCTTGCACCAACATGATTGTAGGACGGAAGGCTTCGGCCGATGGCTCTGTCATCGTGTCGTATTCGGCCGACTCGTATGGCATGTACGGCTATCTCTGTCACTACCCTGCAGGAAAACATGCCAAAGGGGAGTTGATGGACATTTATAATTGGGATTCAGGCCAGTATATGGGACAGATAGCTCAGGCTCAGGAAACCTACAATGTGATAGGCAACATCAACGAATACCAGCTTACCATTGCCGAAACCACGTTCGGCGGTCGTGAGGAACTGTGCGACACCACTGCCATCCTGGATTATGGTAGCCTTATCTACGTCACCTTGCAGCGGGCTCGTACTGCCAAGGAAGCCATTCAGGTGATGAGTGAACTGGTGAAAGAATATGGCTATGCCAGTGAGGGAGAGTCGTTCAGCATTGCCGATCCGAATGAGGCTTGGATAATGGAAATGATAGGCAAGGGTCCGGGCATCAAAGGAGCTGTGTGGGTGGCAGTCCGCATCCCTGACGATTGCATAGCAGGACATGCCAACCAAAGCCGTATCTGCCAATTCCCGTTGGAGGACAAGAACAATTGCCTGTATTCGCCCGATGTGATTTCCTTTGCCCGCGAAAAAGGTTATTTCAATGGTTCCAACAAGGATTTCAGCTTCTCCGATGCTTATGCTCCGCTCGATTTCAGTGGCGTGCGCATCTGTGATGCCCGTGTCTGGAGCTTCTTCAATATGTTCAGCAAGGCCACTGCCGATGCCTATCTGCCTTACATCCAAGGAAAGGATGCGAAGCGAATGCCTCTTTATGTGCGTCCCGACCGTAAGGTGTCGGTGCGTGACATCCAACATGCCATGCGCGACCATTACGAGGGCACTCCCCTGGATTTCACGAACGACTTGGCGGCCGGTCCGTTCCATACGCCTTACCGGTTGAGCCCACTTACATTCAAGGTCGATGGCGAGGAATACTTCAACGAACGTCCTATCTCTACCCAACAAACTGGTTTCGTGTTCGTTTCGCAGATGCGTTCGTGGCTTTCTGACCACATTGGTGGTGTGCTTTGGTTTGGTGTGGATGATGCGAACATGACTGTTTTCACTCCTGTGTATTGCTGCACGGACAAGGTTCCAGCGTGCTATGACATCAGTCAGGCCGATGCACAGACTTTTTCATGGGATTCGGCCTTTTGGATATACAACTGGGTGGGCGACATGATCCGGCCACGTTACAGCCTGATGATAGAAGATGTGCGCTATGTGCAAAACACACTTGAGGACACTTTTGAGCAGGCGCAGGCGGCTATTGAAAACAGCGTACAGAACACGCCGACCGACGAGGCTGTAAGATTCCTCACCAACTACACTTCAATGACGGCTCAGGCTACCATTGACCGCTGGAAACAACTTGGCGAGTTTCTTGTGGTAAAATACAACGATGGGGTGGTGAAGAAGATGAGCATCGATGACAAACCATCGGCGCAACGTGTCAACTGGGCACCTGTGGTTCGTCCGGGGTATCCGCAGGAATTTCTTGAGAAGCTTGTCGAATCGACAGGCGACCGCTTCAAGACATTCCAGTACAACAAATGACGTTTCAATTATTCATACAAATAAAAATGGACAATACTGAATTGATCAGGCAATGCGAGGCAAAAGCCCGTCAGTGGCTCACTCCTGCCTACGACGAACAGACTCAGAGTGCGATTCGCCGCATGATGGACAGCAGTGACAAGACTGAGCTCATCGAGGCATTCTACAAGAACCTTGAATTTGGTACGGGAGGCCTGCGTGGCATCATGGGCGTTGGCAGCAACCGCATGAACATCTATACCGTGGGCGCTGCGACCCAGGGACTTTCGAACTATATCCTGAAAGCCTTTCCTGGCAAACAGTGTAGCGTGGTAGTGGGACATGACTGCCGAAACAACAGTCGCCTGTTTGCCGAAATCTCTGCCAATATTTTCTCGGCCAATGGCATCAAGGTGTATCTTTTCGACGACATGCGTCCTACTCCGGAAATGTCGTTTGCAATCCGGCATCTCGGATGTCAGAGTGGTATCATACTGACCGCCAGCCATAACCCCAAGGAATACAATGGCTACAAGGCTTATTGGGACGATGGGGCACAGGTGCTGGCACCTCACGACGCGGGCATTATCGATGAAGTGAACAAAGTTACGCGACCCGAACTGATAAAAGGTCTCAATGGCGGAACCCCATCGCTGATAGAAACAATAGGCGAGGAAGTGGACAAGGCTTATCTCGATCAGGTGCACGCGCTTTCCATCGATCCTGCAGTCATCAATCGCCAAGGTGATCTCAAGATAGTTTATACTCCGATTCACGGAACAGGCATGATGCTGATTCCTCGATCCCTGAGGATTTGGGGGTTCACCAATGTGCATTGTGTGCCAGAGCAGATGGTAAAGAGCGGCGATTTCCCTACTGTGGTGTCTCCCAATCCTGAAAACGCTGAAGCACTGACTTTGGCCATCCAGTTGGCCAAGGATATTGATGCTGACATCGTAATGGCTTCCGATCCCGACGCTGACCGTGTCGGTATGGCTTGTAAGGATGATGAAGGGAAATGGACTCTCATCAATGGCAACCAAACGGCCATGCTGTTTCTTTACTACATCATCAAAAATCGCATAGCCCAGGGATTGATGAAGGGCAATGAGTTCGTGGTTAAAACCATTGTCACTACGGAACTCATTAAAAAGATAGCGGACAAAAACCACATAGAGATGTTTGATTGCTACACAGGGTTCAAGTGGATTGCTCGGGAAATCCGTCTCAATGAAGGGATCAAGCAGTATATCGGTGGTGGTGAGGAGAGTTACGGTTTCCTTGCGGAGGATTTCGTCCGCGACAAGGATGCTGTCTCGGCTTGTTCGCTGTTGGCCGAAATATGTGCTTGGGCTAAGGATCAAGGCAAGACGCTCTACGATGTTCTTATGGACATCTATATGGAATATGGTTTCTCACAAGAAACAACTATCAATGTGGTGAAACCGGGCAAGAGCGGAGCCGATGAAATCAAGGCCATGATGGAAAACTATCGAAACAATCCTCCTGCGACCATTGCAGGATCGCCTGTGGTAGTGGTCAAGGATTATCAGTCGCTTGTGGCTACCGATGCACAGGGCAACCGTACAGCTATCCAGCAACCTGAACCCAGCAACGTGTTGCAATATTTTACGGCCGATGGTACGAAAGTGTCGGTCCGTCCTTCCGGTACTGAGCCAAAAATCAAATTCTATCTCGAAATCAAGGATGTCATGTCGGCACCCAATGACTATCGTGCTTGTGTCAGTCGTGCAGTCGGCAAGGTGGGACTCATTCAACACGATTTGGGGTGCTGATGCTTCGTTGACAAGTTTGATAGAGTTGTCCTATTGCAAGCTCTTGGAAATTCCTGATGGGGTTTTTTCCAAGAGCTTTTGACTTTTTTCTGGTCAAAACATTGTGTGTCATTCTTGATGTACTCTTGTGTGTGCCATTATGACATATTTTTGTGCTGGATTTACTTATATGTGTGCCAATATGGCATATACTGCAGATTGGCAAGTCGTTTGCATATACATCAATGAAACCGCAAGGAATCAAAAAGAAAAGAGAATGTATAACCAAATTAATAGGAGGAATTATTATGTATCCAGTTGTTAGAAAAGGTCAGTCTTGGTTGCCAAGCATCTTTAGTGATTTATTTGATGATGATTTTGCCGTTATGCCTGCAAAGCAATTTGCGTCGCCTGCTGTGAACATCAAGGAAACCGACAAGGATTTCAGCATTGAAATAGCAGCTCCGGGCATGACAAAGGATGATTTTAATGTGCACATCGACAACGATGAGGAACTTGTCATCGCGTTGGAAAAACACAACAAGAAGGAAGAGAAAACCGACAAACAATATAACTATCTTCGTCGGGAATTTTCTTACACATCGTATCATCAGAGTTTCTCGTTGCCTGAAAACATTGACTTGGAAAATATCACGGCCGAAATGCTCAATGGTGTTTTGACCATAGTATTGCCCAAGAAGGTTGAGGTGAAACAGGTTCCGGCATCACGCCAGATAGCTATCAAGTAACTGTACCCCCCTACAAAAAAAAGCCCGATTGCAATTGCAGCCGGGCTTTTTTTGTGGCCTTTTGTGAAATGTATGGCCTAACGGTCGTGAAATTCCACCGTGCAGTTGTGCCAGTTGATGGTGATGGTTTTCCTGCCAATGGCAACTGATTGGGTCGTGGTGGTATTGGAGAGGATTTTCATTTCCTCGGTAGATTGTCCAGGTATGATTGCGTAAGCGTAATGAGCGTCCTTTGGACTTGTGCCATGGCTGATGGAAATGTCGAGCAGGTCGATGGTGGATGTGCCCTTGTAATTTCCAGGATGAATGGCCTCCCATTTGCCGGTGTGCGTATAGGGTGCCACGTGGAAATCGCCGTCGAGGGAGACGTAGTTGATGCCGCGATGGGTTATGATGTTTTGCTTGTTGATCACATCACCACGGATGTGACATTGCTCCACTCCTGTCACGATTTCGGGAGCAGACCCATCGAGGGGTGTTGCAGTGTTGTTGATGCCGCAACCAAGGCACACAATGCCTCCTGGATAGAAAAACCAAGCTTTGCGTGCCTCCAAGCCATCGCGGCACAGTTCCATGGCACATCCCATGTACTCGCCGGAGATGTCGCCAAACACTTTGTCGGTGAGGTTGTAACGGCCTGTTCTAGGAAAGTCCCAGCCGAAGATGGGATTGCCATCGTCGGGGCAGGTCACTCCAGGCACATGGTGCCAGTTCCAGACAGCTGCTACGTCCTCATATTCGTCGCCATCCTGTCGTATCAGGAGAGCACCGTCAGCAGCATAGCGCCCGCGCATGTTTTCGGCATTGGTGTTTTCCATGCCTAATGTGCGCGATGATTGCATTCTGAGTGAGGCGTACCAGTTGTCGCCTCTGTAAATGGCGAAGTCGGAATAAGGATAATAGCGTGGACCTACGGTTTCTTCTTGTTTGAGATTCAGACGTTTCAGTGCCTGCAAAATGGTCTGTGCCTTGTTTCGTTGGGACCCCCGATAGATTTCCCTACCCGAGGCATTCATGTCGAACATTCCTTTCCAGATGTTTTGGCTCACTCCTTTCACCAGATAGTTTTCGATGATGTGGCGCTGTTCGGGTGTGATGGCGAATGGTGTCTCATCGAAAAGCAACACTATCCAACTCATGACCTGTGCGTATGCCAACCCGTAGTTGCCCCATTGCAGTTGGGCTCCATGCAGATGGTACGACCAGTCGGGTTGTATGCCTTCGTAGCACAAGCCATACTGGCAATCGTGTTGGAATGAGTTGTAGTAGTTCCAGTCGGGATGCAAACCTCCGCGTCCATTGCAAATGGTGATTTCGGACACGATGCTGTCGCGTGCTGTCTTGAGCAGTGACTCATTGCCTTCGATGTAAGCTCTCATCATGACTCCTTCGGAGAGCCAGATTTTGTTCTGTCCGGTTTTTTGTATCTTTGCTGCGTTCAGCACCTTGGCAGCTCCTTTCAGGTCGTTGTCGGACAGGTCGTTCATGATCAGAATCGTGGCGGGTCCCAAACAGCGTGGCGCACCAATCTCGTTCCACCACCAGTTTGGGCTGTATGGCATCGTTTCGTACCAGTATCGGAGGGCCTTGCTTGCGGCATGGAGATACTTTCGCTCTTGGGTGAGATGGTAGGCGCAGCAAAGGCTCCGGTAGCGGTTCAAGTGGGCCATTGATTGCCAAGCCCCCCGGTTGCGGTCGTCGTGGTCGTTGTAGTTCACATCCGGCCAGCTTCCATCGGCGTTTTGTGTGCTCAGGGCATCTGATGCGTTGACCGCTAATTTTTGGTAATCAAGATACTGTTCTATGACGGAAATGACGTGCTTGTGTGTCTTTTCTGAAAAGATTCCTGCTTGGACCTGACTGCCAGCGACAAGGCAACAAGCGATTAGAAGTGATAAATAGCTTTTTTTCATTCGTTGTTGATAAAGTTGTTGTGAATATTGGTCATCCGAAAACGTTACTGGGATAAGAGTATTGTCATCACCAGTTCAGACTTTGGCTTTCGCCGGCATCGAGTGTGATTTTTCTGTGTGACTGGTGTCCGCCTATGGTGAGTGTTTTCAATGCAAGCTGTCCTTTCAACACCGAAAGCTTCGCACCATGGTTGCTGATGGATACTGTTCCCCAGGCATATCCGTTGCTCCAGAACCATAGTCCGGGTCGGTTGGCAAAGGTCATTCGCTCGTCGATGGCAGAGTAGTGGAAGCCACTGTAGGCAAGCACAGCAGCCCACGATGCCATGGAACGGGCATAATGGTGACCACATTCGGGTTCGCTGAATGGATTGCGCTTGGCTCCGTCGAACCGGTCGCGGATGGCCTTGATGCACCGTAGGCCGTCGGCTTCCATGCCTTCGTAAATCATGCCTACGGCAGCCGTATATTCAAAACCGGTCATTGACTCGGAAAAGTAGGGGAAAGGCACTTCCAATCGTCCCTTTGGCCATGAGGCCATGAGTAGTCCCGATTCGTTGCCGATGACATAGGAACGCATGTTATTGAAGTGTTGGCTGAAGTCGGACAGGTAATTGTAGTGCATGATGCTTTCGAGTGTTGTACGAACGTGGGCAGGATTTCCAAGGTATCCCAAGCCACAGATGTGGGCCATATATTGCCCGACGAGTTGATCGACCAGGCATCCTTTGCCTAACTGATAGGGAGGAATGTCGGGTGAATCGGGTTTCAGGAACTCGAATGTTTTGGGGTCGGTAATCTTATGCTCGTAGTATTCGCCGTTGAACAGGTTGTCATCCATCCAGCGACTGCCTACTTCGAACAGGTGGCGGCATTTCTTGGCAAAAGCCTTGTCGTGCATGGCATGGGCCATCTCTTCGGCTGCTCGTAAGGCTCCCATATACCAGAATCCCATTTGTGGATTGGGTCCAAAGTAGTTTACGTCCATGGTGTTGTGTTGGCTACCTTCCATCACGCCATCGCAGTTGCCGTCCCATCCATGCTCAGTCCAAGCGTATGCCAGCATGTTCTTACATGCTTGCCAGTGGTTTTGCAGAAAGACATTGTCTCCGCTGAGTTGCCACTCGCGGTAGAGCTTCATGACGCAACCCATTTGGCCGTCGGCCGCCACGTTGTGGTTGGGGTCTGGACGGGTGAGTGGCAACGACACGCGGAAGGCCATGGCTCCATCGTCGTGGAGTGCGTATTCGGTTTCCACTTGCCGCATGGTTTTGGCCAGGTTGCCGAAAAGGAAAGGTGTGGCAACCTCGTAGTTCCATACGTGGGTGCATGAACCTTGGCACGATCCGAACCTGTCCATTACGCCTTCCCATCCCAGCATGTGTCCGCTTTTGATGCGGAACACGGTTTGTGAGCGCAGTACGTTGAGGTTGAAGAGTGCGGCTTCCTTGATTTCGTCGGGGTAGGATGAGTCGAGTAGCGCATTCACGAACAGCAATGTCTGTTGCTCGTAGTTGGCCACGTTTTGTGCTATCATGCGTGCTGTTTGCCAGGCATCAGGGTGCTGTGTGCTATACCAGTTTCCTACGATGGTTTTCGACCAGGCTTTTCGGTTGGGAAAATTCCATGTGAGGTAGAAGTTGTATGCTTTCGTCTCGCCACGCTGCAAGGTCTGCTTTACGCAGAGCGAGGCCATGGGGTCTTGATCGTGTCCTATTGATTTTCGTATGCTAGGTGTAGGATTTTCCACCATGCCGTCAGCGCTGAAATCGTCCCAGAAGTCGAGTATCGACACGTTCCAGTTATTGTCGGCTGAGAATGTGCGGTAGGTGATGGTGGCATTGGCATCGGTGGCGAGACACATATTTCCCCAAGCAGTGCTGAGGGAATCTACACCATCGGAGGTGAACACGATGCCATGCAGGCCGAGTTGTTCATCGACTACAAAGTTGTTTTTGTTGAGCTTTGCCCCTTCGGGAATGAAATCGCCTTTCCAGTCGGTACGCCCCTGCGACCCATCCTTTCCAATGAAATTGCGAATGTTTCCGCATACAGCCACTTCAAGGGGCTTGTCGCTTACATTGGTTACTTCATAAGAGAGGATGGCCACGGGCAATCCACTTCCTTCTTCATCGGCAGGAATCAGTGGGTTGAATCCTTTGATACGTACTTTCACGGGCATGGCAGAGTCGCTCAGGTTGACCTGTCCGAACGGATAGGCCGCATCGAACGAGGCTTCTGCGAATCGCGGCATTCCGTAGTGATTTACGGGACGTCCTTCGTAGTGTAGGTATTCGTCGGCATACATGGGGCCTGCCAACAGCTTGCTTGTAGGATTTTCGTCGTCACTTTTCACATAGATGGAGAAAAACGGCGCGTCATTGCCATCGGTGATGGTGCTGAATTTGCGGGCTGGGATGTTCATGATTTCCCAATCGCGCAGTTCGCCACGTCCTCCAAGTGATACTGTTCCGGTGCCGATGCCGCCCAATGGCAGTGCTACTTCCTTGAGATGATGTGCATCATAGTGTTTGAGTATGGGCCATTCACGGGGTTGCCAGGTTTGGGGTTGTGCGAAGGCTACCATGGAGTTGCATGTCAAGCATGTCATGCACAGTATGCCACTCATCAGCGTGATGTTGTGGCCCATGCGATGATGAAACGATAATGGTTTACTCATAAAATCAGGTGTTTATGTCTTTTGAATCTGTTTCAGGTGTCTTTTCTGGAAAGGTCGATTGCATACATTGAGCGCAAAGATACAAACAATAGTTCAAAAAAATGTCACTATAATTTTTTTCTTTCTGAAAAGATGCGTAATTTTGCACACACATAGTTTATGACCTAATATAGACATCGCAAAGATGAAAGAACATTTCGAACCCATTGCGAATAGGTGTGGTGATATCATTGAATGGTTCATGACATCGCCTGACATTCCTGATAATATGGAATTGCAGTTCAAAATTCGTTTGGCTGTAGAAGAAGCTGTCACTAATGTTGTAGATTATGCTTACCAAGATGGGCAGGGTTGGCTTGAGGCTGAGACGGCAGTGAGTGCTGACGGCTCTACGCTTTCGTTGGTAATCCGCGATGCCGGTGTTCCGTTCAATCCGTTGGAAAAGGCAGATCCGAATTTGACGCTATCGGCAGAGGAACGTGCCATAGGGGGGTTGGGGATTTTTCTGTGTAAACAGTTGATGGATAAGGTGAGTTATGCCTATCAAAATGGATGCAATGTGCTTACGATGACCAAGCACATGTCCTAATCGCATATTTCAAGAAATTGTTTTTTTTTTGTTTCTGTTCATTCCTTTTGCTGATAAGGGTATGGAATGTGTGTGTTGCTTGAGGACTAAGCAGGTTTCCAATGATGAAAGAAAGCAGAAGTTACACATTTCCGAAAATTCAGGTAATCCGTTGCCAGTTCTCATAAGTAACCGAGATTGTTGGATATTGAAAAAGGTCAAACTCCTAAAGTTTGACCTTGAAGGGTGCCCGGTGGGACTCGAACCC
>DCGR01000078.1 GCA_002315285.1 Bacteroides sp. UBA1773
AGACGGGATTGGCCGATGGCTTACACTGCTGACTATGACTATTGACAATGAACGATAGCAACTGACTACTGACGATGACGAGACTACAAGCGATGAAACATCACTATAACCATAGGTTGAGAGCTAAGAACTGAAAACTGAAGGAGGGGAGAAACCGAAGTCCCTCCCCTCCTTGATTCGAGTGCTGGCGAATTTGCCAGAAGCAGAAATCAGTCAGGTTTTTGAATGGCTCATTTCTTCTTTTTGAAGCTGAGAGCTGAAACCGAGGACTGATTGTCGCGGCAGTCATTCCGTGGTTGTTGTACTAATTCCTGCGGAAAGCTAAAGTCATCCGGATTAACCTGTTTGCTTAATATTTGGTCATTCCATAAAGAAATTGTACATTTGTACGTGAAATCTCGTTTTCATATTTAATTGAATTTCAATTGCGTGCAATTTGAAAACGGGGTTAATCACCATAATATATATGTGTAACTACGCTGTATCGTACAACTCGGCCTTCAAATTGACCTTCGCGGGCTCAGGTCAACACGAAGACCTCTTTAGTTTATTCGATGCCCAGTTCCTTGGCAATGGCCTCATACTTTGAGTCGCCCAGCACCCAATAGATGTTGGCGAGGAACTGCCAAAGCTTCTTCTCGGATGGAGCCAATTCCTTGGCCTTCTCATAGTATGGCATGGCCTTGCGATAAAGGTCCTTTACTTCAGCCTCCTTGGGTGCATACTTGGGATCATCGACAGCAAGTGTGGAGATTTCGTTGGCAATGTCCTGTGCAGGGAAGAGGTAGCAGTCGCCCATTTTCGAGTAAGCCTGTGGAACCATTGTGTCGTTGAGATCGACAATGTTCTGCAGGGTAGCGACGGCGTTGTTGTAGTCCTTGCTTTCGAGCTGGAGCACGCCCTTCACGAAATAGTAGTAAGGAGACTGTTTGATTTTCAGCATCTCATCAATCATGGCGATACCCTCAGTGGTCTTGCTGTGAGTGAGGTAGTAATCGGCAAGGTTGCCTACGAAGTAATCCTGCTGTGGAAACTTCTTCACGCCTTCGTCAAGAACAGCCACCCACTTTACGGTGTCTGGAAGAGCCTTGTAGTACTCTGACATGTACATCAGTGGACGCCATCCCTCATTGGGGTCGAGCTTTCCGATTTCGGCATACTTCAGCATTGTTTCCTTGTCCTCGGCGAAGTTGGCAGCCATTGAAGCGTAGGCGGCACTCAGCGTAATCATGGTGTCGGCCTTCACGGAAGCGTCTTTCTCGAACATTGGAGAGTTTGCCAGATCGACGTATGCGCCAAAGTATTTGAGTGCATCAGCATATTTCTGTTCGTTGATGGCATCGACACCGCCATTGATGAGGTTGCCACGACGAGGCTTGATGATTTCGGCATTCTTTTCGCGGAACTTCAGTTTCTTGTACTTGGGATTGCTTTGCATCATGGCCAGTTCCTTCTCGTCGCACACCTTATAATATTCAATCATCTTGAGGAGGCTTGCATACATCTTGGGCATGTTGGCCTTGTCGTTAGGATTGATGGACTGCAGATAGATTTTCTGGCTCTCTCCTTCGTAGATGGAGAACTGGAAGTCGCCGGCCAATTTCCAGGTGGCAGGATCGTCCTTCGTTTCAGCATTTGTCAGGGCTGCCTCGATTTTCTGTGCAGCCTGTTCTGGTTTACCTTTTAATGACTTGGCTTCCTTTACTACACTTTGCTGTGCAAAAGATGCGTTGGTGCCCATTAACAAAACCATTGCAAAGATTACTTTTTTCATAATTTTTGGTTTTTAAGTTGATATTAAGTTGTTATGATATACTCACTCCTCTACGGGTTGCTGATTTTCATCAGAGGTTTCATCAGTTGAGGTGGCGTTTTCGGATGTTTCGACAAGTGTCTCCTCTTCCGTGTCGCTTGCGACCTTGCATACGGATGCGATGCTGTCGTTGCGCTTGGCAAGGTTGATGAGGCGTACACCCTGGGTGTTTCTGCCCAGTACGTTGATATCGGACACTTTCAGCCGGATGGTAATGCCCGACTTGTTGATGATCATGAGGTCGTGCTCGTCGGTGACGCTCTTGATGGCTACCAGATTGCCTGTCTTCTCGGTGATGTTGAGTGTCCTCACGCCCTTTCCGCCACGGTGGGTGAGGCGATAGTCGGCCACAGCCGACCGTTTGCCATATCCTTGTTCGGATACGACCAGCACGGTGTCGTTCTCAAGGTCGTGGATGCAAATCATTCCCACTACTTCATCGTTGTCCTTGTCGAGGGTGATGCCCCGTACACCAGTGGCAGTACGTCCCATTACTCTCACGGCACTTTCGTGGAAATGGATGGACTGACCATTCCGATTGGCAATGATGATGTCGTTCTCGCCATCGGTGAGGCAAACATCTATCACTTTGTCGTCATCGAGGATGTTGATGGCATTGATGCCATTGGCGCGAGGACGGGAATACTGCTCAAGGGTGGTTTTCTTGATGATGCCATGCTTGGTGCAGAACAGTATGTAGTGGTTGTTGATATATTCGGAGTCTGTCAGTGTGTTCACCCGCAGATAGGCTGTGACGGCATCGCCCGCCTCAATGTTCAACAGGTTCTGGATGGCACGGCCCTTGCCAGTTTTGGAACCCTCCGGAATTTCATAGACCTTGAGCCAGTAGCACTTGCCATTCTGCGTGAAGAACATCATGGTGTTGTGCATGGTGGCGGGGTAGATGTGCTCGATGAAATCCTCTTCACGGGTGGCACCGCCCTTTACTCCTATGCCGCCACGACCTTGCGCACGGAATTCGCTGAGTGGAGTGCGCTTGATGTATCCAAGGTGGCTGATGGTGATGACCATGGGGTCGTCGGCATAGAAGTCTTCCGGATTGAACTCGTCGGAATCCATCACGATTTGTGTACGACGCTCATCGCCATATTTTTGTTTCACCTCGAGCAGCTCATCCTTCATGACTTTCTTGCAGAGCTCATCGTTCGAAAGTATTTCCTTGAAATAGGCTATCTGTTTCATCAAATCATCGTATTCTGCATGGAGCTTGTCCTGCATCAGTCCGGTAAGCTGTGACAAGCGCATATCGACAATGGCTTTTGCCTGCAGTTCATCGAGCTCGAAGCGCACCATGAGCTTCTGGATGGCTTCGGACGGACTTTTTGCCGACTTGATGATTTGCACGACCTCATCGATGTTGTCGCTCGCAATGATCAGGCCTTCGAGTATGTGGGCTCGTTCTTGCGCCTTCTTCAGCTCGTACTTGGTGCGGCGTATCACCACCTCGTGGCGATGTTCCACGAAGCAACGTATCAGGTCTTTCAGATTCAGACATTTCGGACGGCCATGAACAAGACAGATGTTGTTGACCGAGAAAGAGCTTTGGAGGGCTGTCATCTTGAACAGTTTGTTGAGCACCACATTGGCATTGGCGTCGCGTTTCACATCGATGACGATGCGCATGCCCTCACGGTCGGACTCGTCGTTGATGTAGCTGATGCCATCGATTTTCTTCTCGTTGACAAGCGATGCGATATACTCTATCAGTTCCTTCTTGTTGACATTATAAGGTATTTCGTTGACGATGATCTTGTCGTGGGTGGGATGTGTCTCTATTTCGGTCTTCGCACGCATCACAACGCGTCCTCGGCCTGTTTCGTAGGCGTCTTTCACTCCGCTCAGGCCATAGATGTAGCCACCTGTGGGGAAGTCGGGAGCCTTGATGTAGGTCATCAACCCTTCGGTGGTGATGTCGGGATTGTCGATGAAAGCCACGCAGCCATCAATGACCTCACTCAGGTTGTGGGTAGGCATGTTGGTGGCCATACCCACAGCGATGCCGTTAGAACCATTCACCAGCAGGTTGGGTATTCGGGTGGAAAGAACGGTAGGCTCAAGGTCGCGGTCGTCATAGTTGGGTTGGAAATCGACGGTTTCCTTGTAGATATCCTGCATCATGTCCTCGCCGATTTTCTGCAGACGAGCCTCTGTGTAACGCATTGCGGCAGGACTGTCACCATCGATGGAACCGAAATTGCCCTGACCATCGACCAAAGGATATCGCATGGCCCAATTCTGTGCAAGGCGTGCCAATGCCCCATAGATTGAGGAGTCGCCATGAGGGTGGTATTTTCCCATTACATCGCCCACGGTACGTGCCGATTTTCGATATGCTTTTTCGGAGGTGTTGTTCTGTTCCATCATGCTGTAGAGGATACGACGATGAACCGGTTTGAGTCCATCCCTCACATCAGGCAAGGCACGACTTACGATGACCGACATGGAGTAGTCGATGTAAGACGTTTTCATTTCCTCTTCGATGTTGACCTTTAAAATTCTGTCTTCTTGCATCTATTTTTAGTTTGGTTCATAAATCATTCTAATGCCTTTGAATGTCGTGCGGAAAGCACTGCACATAAAAGCATCCAAAATTACAGCTTTTTCTGAATACATGAAAGTTTTTTTTGAAAAAAAGTCAACGAATGTGCTTTTTCATTCTTTTGGCACTATTTTTGCACAGGAAAACAAAAAAACGAATAATGGCAAAACGTAACGACAAAGATATGCTTCGTAAGGATTGCCCGACCCGAATGGGACTGGGTGTATATGAAGAGGATGAGGACGACGAGGACTTGCAGCCTCCGCGCAAGGGCTCAGGGAGCAACAGTGCCTCGGCTTTGCCGGGTAAGACTGCCACGACTTCCAAAGGTACGTGCGACACTGCCAATCTGAACCGTTATTGCACGGATTTGACAAAGGCAGCCTCGGATGGCAAGCTCGACCCGATGATAGGCCGGGATGCGGAAATCGAACGACTGGTGCAGACACTGTCGCGACGGAAAAAGAACAATCCGGTGCTTGTGGGCAATCCGGGTGTGGGCAAGACTGCCATCGTGGAGGGACTGGCACAACGAATCGTGCAGAGCCGGGTGCCCCACGTGCTGCTCCACAAACGCATACTGTCGCTCGACCTGCCATCGATGGTGGCTGGCACCATGTACCGGGGACAGTTTGAAGAACGCATCGTGGGACTGATCAAGGAACTGAAAGGGAATCCTGACATCATCCTGTTCATCGACGAAATACACACGCTTGTGGGTATGGGCTCTGCCACTGGCTCTGGCGATGCCTCGAACATACTGAAACCCGCATTGGCCCGTGGCGAGGTGCGTTGCATAGGAGCCACGACACTCGACGAATACAGGAAGTACTTCGAGAAAGATGGCGCACTGGAGCGACGTTTCCAGAAGATACTGGTGGAACCGACCAATGCCGATGACACACTGGTGATATTGCAGCAAATAAAACGTCATTATGAGGATTACCATCATGTGACATATACTGACGCGGCTCTTGCGGCGTGTGTCAAATTGTCAGAGCGATACATTACCGACCGATTCCTTCCCGACAAGGCCATCGACGCGCTGGACGAGGCGGGATCGCGCACACATATCATCAATGTGGCCCTGCCACAGTCCATCACCGACCAGGAAAAGAAGGTGGCGGACCTGACCGAACTGCAAGGCAATGCTGCCAAATCGCAGAACTACGAATTGGCCACCGTGTTCCGTGACGAAAGGGAAATGGCCAATGCCGTGCTCAACAAGATGCGTCTGGACTGGGAAAAATCATTGCAGGAAAACCGACGAACCGTGACAGAGGACGACATTGCCACAGTGATTGCCATGATGTCTGGTGTGCCCGTACAACGGATTGCAGAGGCGGAAAACCAACGGCTGATGTCGCTTGAAACCAATCTCTCGAAATGTGTCATCGGACAGGAAAAGGCCATCGAGACCATTTCGAAAGCCATCAGGCGTGGGCGTGTGGGACTGAAGGACCCCAACCGGCCTATTGGTGTGTTTATGTTTCTCGGTCCTACGGGAGTGGGCAAGACTTACCTCGCCAAGGAATTGGCAAGACAGTTGTTTGGCTCGGCGGACGCATTGATAAGAATCGACATGAGCGAATACACCGAGAAGTTTGCCGTGTCGCGCTTGGTGGGGGCACCTCCGGGATATGTAGGCTATGACGAGGGGGGACAACTGACGGAACAGGTACGCAGGAAACCCTACTCCATCGTGTTGCTCGACGAGATAGAGAAAGCCGACCCGCAGGCCTTGAACCTGTTGCTGCAGGTGATGGATGAAGGTCACCTGACGGATTCGACTGGCAGAAAGGTGGATTTCAAGAATACCATCATCATCCTTACCTCCAACGTCGGATCGCGCCGACTCAAGGACTTCTCGAATGGCATAGGCTTCGCCATGCAGGATTCTGAAAGCCAGGTGCAGGAATATTCGCGAAGCATCATAACCAAAGCCCTCAACAAGACTTTCTCGCCTGAATTCCTGAACAGATTGGACGAAATCATCAGCTTCAACTCGCTTGAGAAGGATGACATCCTGAAGATTGTGGATATAGAAATCGGGAAGTTGCAGAAACGTGCTTCAGACATGGGCTATCAGGTGGAGGTGGATGGTGAACTTCGGCAATTCATTGCCAAGAAGGGATTCGACCCTGTGTATGGTGCACGGCCTTTGAAACGCGCCATTCAGATGTGTGTGGAAGACAAATTGTCGGAATTGATTCTGAAAAACGAAAGCCAACAGGGAGCAACCATAACGATTGGATTAGACGAAAACACTAACGAATAACATAAACCTATTTTTTTGAATCATGCAAAAAGGAAACATTGGGGTTACAACAGAAAACATCTTCCCCGTAATCAAAAAGTTCTTGTATAGCGATCACGAAATCTTCTTACGTGAACTCGTCTCGAACGCCATCGATGCGACTCAGAAACTAAAGACATACGCTTCGAAGGGCGATTACAAAGGCGAACTGGGCGATTTGACCATTCGCGTGAAACTCGACAAGGAAGCTGGTACCATCACCATCAGTGACCGTGGTATCGGTCTGACGGCTGAGGAAATAGACAAATACATCAATCAGATAGCCTTCTCGGGTGCAAACGACTTCCTGGAAAAATACAAGGACGATGCACAGACCATCATCGGACATTTCGGCTTGGGATTCTATTCTGCATTCATGGTGGCCAAGCAGGTGGAAATCGTATCACTTTCTTACCAAGAGGGTGCCAAGGCTGTGAAATGGTCGTGCGACGGGAGTCCTGAATTTACCATTGAGGATGCTGGGAAAGACAATCGCGGCACCGACATCATCCTGCACATCGATGATGACTGCAAGGAATATCTCGAACAGAACGAGATTGAGAAGTTGCTGAAGAAGTATTGCCGTTTCCTGCCTGTAGCCATCGCCTTTGGCAAGAAAAAGAAATGGGAAAAGGACAAATACATCGACACTGACGAGGATAACATCATCAACAACGTAGAGCCACTTTGGACTAAGAAGCCGCAAGACCTTACCGATGAGGATTACAAGAAATTCTATCGTGAGCTCTATCCCATGTCGGACGAACCACTCTTCTGGATTCACCTCAACGTGGATTACCCATTCAACCTGACAGGCATCCTGTATTTTCCCAAAATAAAGAACACACTCGACCTGCAGAAAAATAAGATACAACTTTATTGCAATCAGGTCTATGTGACAGATAGCGTGGAAGGCATTGTACCTGAATTCCTCACATTGCTGCATGGTGTGATCGACTCTCCTGACATTCCACTTAACGTAAGCCGTAGCTACTTGCAGAGCGATTCGAACGTAAAGAAGATTTCATCATACATCACCAAGAAGGTGAGCGATCGATTGCAGGGCATTTTCAAGTCGAACCGCAAGGAGTTTGAAGAAAAATGGGACAATCTTAAAATCTTCATCAACTACGGTATGCTTACGCAGGATGACTTTTACGACAAGGCAAAGACATACGCTTTGCTGAAAGACACCGACAACAAGTATTACACCTTTGAGGAATATCTGACCCTTATCAAGGACAATCAGACCGACAAGGATGGCAATGTGGTGTATCTCTACTCCAACAATGCCGATGCGGAATATTCATATGTGGAAGCTGCCAAGAACAAGGGCTACAATGTGCTGCTCATGGACGTGCAACTCGATGTGGCTGTCATTGGACTATTGGAACGCAAATTTGAGAAAAGTCATTTCACTCGCGTCGATAGCGATGTGGTTGACCGGCTCATCGTAAAGGACGACACTACCAATAAACTTCCTGAGGAAGAGGAAAAGAAGGTGAAGGATTTATTTGCTGACAAGTTCCCAAAACTTGACAAAATAGAGTTCACGGTAGAGGCACAGTCGCTGGGCGAACAAGGGGCTCCGCTGCAAATCACGCAGAGCGAATATATGCGGCGCATGAAGGACATGGCTCGCATCCAGGCTGGCATGGCATTCTATGGCGAAATGCCTGACACCTATACGGTGGTTGTCAATGCTGATCATCCGCTCATCAAGCAGGCTCTTGAAACAGGTGCCGACAACAAAGTGGTTCCTCAACTCATCGATCTGGCGCTGCTTCAGAATGGCATGCTGAAGGGAGAATCGCTCAGCAACTTCATCAAACGTAGCATAGAAATGATCTAAGATGGGAATGGACAAGGCTTTGTGAATCACGACTTTGCCGGAAAACAGAAACGCGTGAAAGTGCATAGGCCTTCTGGCGCAGAATGAAAGCTTTGGACTTGTGAATGGATTCATAGTCCAAAGCTTTTCGGTTCCCGATAAAACAATATTGTGGACCTTTGATGCCTACTGATGCCATGAAGCCAAGAACAGGAAACAGGTGGCCTGAGAAGACTGGTCGTCTGTCTTTTCAAATCTTTTCGTTCTTGCGTTGTTTCCAAAGTTGCCAGCTGTTCATGATGTTTTGCCACACCACATAACTGCCAGGGCCAATGCTCGACGCCGGGCTCAAGTATGTGACAGCCATCCAGATGGCTAGGACTGTGTTCTTTTGTCCCAAAGCTTGTCCTGCGCTGATGCGGTCGTGATAAGCACTGCCTATGGCCTTTCCGAAGAAGAACTGAATGGCACAAGCGAAAAGTCCACCCAATGCGATCAACAACTCATAACGGAACGACACATTGCTGTGGACCATGGAACGAGTGGTCTGTGCCATTACCAATGCCAAAGCAATGGCCCAAATGTAAAATGCCATTCCGCTATGTGAGGCCAAATATCGATAAAGTGGTTTGGCAGACCAACGAAACAGAAGTGCCAGCAAGAAAGGAGACAAGAGAAGGGGGAAGACCTTGCTTGAAATCTTAAGGAATGCACAGAAGAACGACAATTGGGCATGAGGCTCGATGATGGGAAAAACCAATGGCACGAATACGGCTGCAAGCAAATTGGACAAAAGCGTGTAGGTGGACAATGTTGAAGCACTACCTCCGAGTTTGGCCGTGATGACAGCTGCCGCTGTGGCTGTGGGACAAATGAAGCACACCAATGTGCCTTCACCCAATTCTTTCAGATGGCTATCGGTTGGCAATGCCAACAAGATGAGTGAGATGAGTATGCTGATGCATAGCTGGATAAGCAGTAGCCATAAATGCCATCTTACGGGAATGAGTTCACGAGGTTCGACCTTGCAGAACGTCAGTAAGAGCTGTGTGAAAATGAGGATGGGCATTGTGAATGAAACCATCCCATTTATATATGGCTTATACGGACTTAGAACAGAAATACCACTGAAAAAGAAATAGCCAGCAACACCGGTCAGCATGGCTATGGGCAAGGTCCAGTTTTTAAGGAATTTGGGCATCGCATTTCAAAATTTGGCGGCAAATTTACGAAGTTTCAAGTAATTTGTGTACTTTTGCCGTATGAAAACCAGGTCATTTACACTGTTGCTATTTTTGATGTTCTTGCCATTGGAAATCTTTTGCAAGAATTTTGTCGTGGTCATCGATGCAGGACATGGTGGAAAAGACCCGGGCAGTATAGGTAGAAAAGGACGAGAAAAAAACATCAATCTGAGTGTTGCCCTGAAAGTGGGAACTCTCATATCGCAGAATTTCAGCGATGTGACAGTAAAATACACTCGTTCTACCGATGTGTTCGTGCCTCTCGACCGTCGTGCTGAAATAGCCAACAATACGCACGCCGACCTATTCATCAGCATACACACAAATGCCCTTCCGCGCAAACGGAGCTACTATCATGGAGCCGAGACCTACACCTTGGGTCTGGCAAGGACAAAAGAGAACCTCGAGGTGGCCAAACAGGAGAACTCCGTCATCTTGATAGAGGATGATTATCAAAAAAGATACGCGGGATTCAATCCTCGTTCGGCGGAGAGCTACATCATTTTTGAATATATCCAGGATAACAACATGAGGGAAAGTGTGGAATTCGCGAAGTTGGTGCAACGTCAGTTCCGTAACCATGCGAATCGTGTGGACCATGGTGTGAAGCAGGCAGGATTCCTAGTGCTTCGACAGACGTCGATGGCCAGTGTGTTGGTGGAGCTGGGTTATATCTCCAACCCTGATGAAGAAAGATATATGCTTAGCAAAAATGGTCAAGACAAACTTGCCCAATGCATTTACCAAGCCTTCGCGGCCTACAAGGGGGGTGTGGGGAAAAACAATGCGGCAGAAGTCGTACCTGTGATGGAAGAACCTCATGAGAGCGAAAAGCCAGAGGAGATTGCTGAAAAGGATGATGATATACCTGTCGGCAGTGAGCCGCAGGCTGATCAATCCGTTGGCGATTCTTCAAACGAGGGCGACATTGTGTTCAAGATTCAAATCATGGCTACGCCAAGCCGTTTGAAATCAAACAACAAATGCTTCAAAGGCCTTAAACCCATAGGTTTCTACAAAGAGGGGAAATTGTATAAATACACGGTGGGAAATACACGAAGTCACAACGAAATACAGAAACAACTGAAGCAGGTGTCACATAAGTTCAAGGATGCTTTTATTGTGGCATTTGAAAACAACAAGAAAATAGACTATAAAAACGCTGTACAAAAGAGCAAGCGCAAAAAATAAAGGATTAGGCATGAGGAAAGAAGTGAAATTGGGATTTACGGCCATGATTGCCATTGCAATACTCATTTATGGCATGAATTTCTTCAAGAACGTTGAATTGTTCCATCCTAAAAACGTGTTATACGTTGAGTTTGATGATGTGACTGGCGTGGCTGAGTCGAGTCCTGTGTTTTGGAGCGGTTTGCAAATCGGTATTGTGCGTGATATGGCTTACAATCCAACTCATCCAGGCTATGTGCTTGTGAAGATTGAAACGCCTAAGAACCTGCGTATTCCGACAGGAACTACCGCTGAACTTGAGACTGAAATGCTCGGCTCGGTAAAGATGCATCTGAGGCCAAACTATGACAGTTCAACCTACCTCCAATTGGGCGACACAATCGTAGGACATGGCAACGGTGGATTGCTGGCGGCAGCATCGGAAAAGATAATGCCAGGAATAGAGAAAATGATGCCAAAGCTCGACAGTGTCCTGTCAACGTTGAATAGGCTCCTGGCTGATTCGGCACTTGCCAACACCCTACACAACACCGAACAAGCTACAGCCCACTTGGCATCCACAAGCAAACAGTTGAACAGTTTGATGAAAAACGATGTGCCCCAAATAGCCGAGAATTTGAGACACCTAAGTGGCGACATGGGAGAAGTGGCAAGCAAACTGAAGGAAGTTGATTTCGACCAACTTATACGGAATGTAAACACGACAGTCGAAAATGTGGAACTGTTTACCAACCACTTGAACAATTCGCAAGGCACATTGGGGTTGCTGCTCAACGATACGCAGTTATACAACAGTCTCAGCGCTACGGCTGGCAACGCCGCCGTGCTGCTTGAGGATCTGCAAAAGCACCCCAAACGCTATGTGCATTTTTCGATTTTTGGCAAGAAAGAAAAGACCATAGAATAATTAAAATTATTTTAAATAAGAACATTTTTGTTCTTGGCAAAAAATGGGATAGGAGTTAGTAAATTCATGGTTCCAAAAAACACCAATGAAAGCGTAAATTCATGAATCACGTCACAATTTCTATATAACCTTTTACAAAACAAGAGGATGAAAGAATGCAAATCCTGCCTTTCTGAAAATTGATTTGACAATATGTCGTAAACAGCCATGAAACAATCACTTATAAATTATTCTAAAATGCAAAGAGAAAACGTGCTTTTTTATCTGAAAAATCTGTTTTATCTTTGACCTCGAAAATAAATATAGGATGAACGAAAGCGAATTAAATATACTCTGGCAACGTTGTTTGCGTACAATACGTGACAACGTGTCAGAGGCTCAGTACAACACTTGGTTTGCTCCAATTAGGCCAATGAAGTTTGAGAGCGGCACACTTACGTTAGGTGTTCCTTCTCCTTTCTTCTATGACTACTTGGAAGAGAAATTCTCGGAGCTTTTGGCCAATGTACTGAATAAGGATATCGCTAAAGGCACATTTTTGGAGTATAGTGTGTTGATAGATAAGGACAACACACTCAGCACCCAAATGGGAGGAAAGACACTGGATGAAATCCAATCCCAGGAAGTGAAGAAGGAATATGCCACAGAATTCGAGTCGCACCTCATTCCCAATTATGTTTTCGATACCTTCGTAAAAGGGCATAGCAACGAATATTCGCTCACAGTAGGCCAGGCAGTGGCACAAAAACCAGCAAGGACATTCAACCCGCTGTTCATCCATGGAACTTCAGGCGTGGGTAAAACCCATTTGGCCAATGCCATTGGAGCGCGCATCAAGCAACTTTATCCAGAGAAGCGAGTGCTGTATATCTCCGCTCATTTGTTCCAAGTGCAATATACGGAATCAATCCGTACGAATCATTTCAATGATTTCATGGGATTCTATCAGACGGTCGATGTGCTTATCATGGATGACTTGCAGGAATTTGCCGGTGCCCAAAAGACGCAGAACACCTTCTTTCATATATTCAATTATCTGCACCAGAGTGGCAAGCAACTTATACTGACTGCCGACCGATCGCCCAAGGATATGGAGGGGATGGAAGATCGGTTGCTGACTCGTTTCAAATGGGGATTGGTGACCGAGTTGGAGAAGCCGGATCGCGATCTTAGACGTGACATCCTTCGCCGGAAAGTACATAAGAATGGTTTGATAATCTCGGATGAAATCATTGATTACATTGCGGACAATTCCACAGAAGGAGTACGTGAACTCGAAGGAATCATCAATTCGATTCTTGCACAATCAATCTTTTGCAACCACGACATCAATATGGAGTTGGCACGAAATATCTTGGGAAAGACAGTCAAGAAACGTGCTACGGAAATATCCATCAACGAGATTATCAATAAGGTTTGCGATTATTACCATATTTCGCCGACGCTCATTCAGTCGAAGAGCCGTAAGAAGAATGTTTCTCAGGCACGTCAGATGGCCATGTACATTGCAAAGAAATATACAAGTGAATCCATTGCAAAAATCGGTATGCATATAGGTAATCGTGACCATGCCACAGTGCTTCATGCATGTAAGACCATAGAGGGATTGGTTTCTGTCGATAACTCCGTTCGTGTGACACTAAACGAAATTGAACAAATATTACGACGTGCTTAAAAAGATACTTTTTTTAAGTTTTAGGAATTATATATAGCATACTGAAAATAAATGTAATAAGCAGCGCATTCGGAATCTGAATACGCTGCTTGTTTTGTGATATACTCCCGTCGTTTGTCTAATTCGAACAACTTTTGTATCTTTGTGCAGAAATAAGTTTTCCACAAAAGAAAAAACGAAAAAATGCCAGTATTATAAAAAACCAATATTTCCGATGACTCCACTTACCTATTCTTATGAAGAGGCTTTCGCCGCGACGCTGAAGTATTTCAATGGCGATGAGCTTGCAAGCCGCGTATGGGTGAACAAATACGCGATGAAAGATTCAGAAGGCAAAATTTACGAAAAAACGCCTGCTGACATGCATTGGCGTATAGCCAATGAAATAGCCCGCATTGAAACTCGTTATAAGAATCCACTTAAGCCACAGCAGATTTTCGATGTCCTCGATAAGTTCAAGTATATCATTCCACAGGGAAGTCCGATGACGGGTATTGGTAACAACCATCAAGTTGCCTCATTGTCGAACTGCTTTGTGATAGGCATCGACGGCAAGGCCGATTCGTATGGAGCCATCATTCGTATTGACGAGGAGCAAGTGCAGCTGATGAAGCGCCGTGGTGGTGTGGGACATGATTTGTCGCACATTCGTCCCAAAGGTTCACCCGTGAAAAACTCAGCATTGACATCCACAGGATTGGTTCCGTTCATGGAACGATATTCCAATTCCACTCGTGAGGTGGCTCAGGATGGTCGCCGAGGTGCGCTCATGCTGAGCGTTAGCGTCAAGCACCCCGATTCCGAATCTTTTATTGATGCAAAGATGACAGAGGGTAAGGTCACAGGAGCCAACGTGTCGGTGAAAATCGATGATGATTTCATGGAATGTGCCACTCATAACACACCTTATTTGCAGCAATATCCTATCGACACCATGCATCCACTGTATGCGAAACGTATTGATGCATCGTCGTTGTGGCGGAAAATAGTACATAATGCATGGAAGTCGGCAGAGCCAGGTGTCTTATTCTGGGATACCATCCTGCGTGAATCTATTCCCGATTGTTATGCCGATTTGGGGTTCCGCACGGTGTCCACTAATCCTTGTGGCGAAATTCCACTGTGTCCCTATGATTCCTGCCGCCTGTTGGCTATCAACTTGTATTCTTATGTAGTCAATCCGTTTACTCCCGAAGCCTATTTCGACTTCGACCTGTTCAAACAGCATGTTGCCATAGCCCAGCGAATCATGGATGATATCATTGACCTTGAGCTGGAAAAGATAGATGCCATAATTCAGAAAGTTGATGCTGACCCGGAAAGTGATGAGATCAAGCATTCGGAACGCCATCTTTGGGAAAAAATACTCCAGAAGAGTTCGATGGGACGACGTACGGGTGTGGGCATCACAGCCGAAGGAGACATGCTCGCGGCCATGGGATTGACCTATGGAACGGAAGATGCAATTCTGTTCTCTGAAAAAGTACATCAGACAATTGCCCTCGAGGCTTACCGCTCCTCTGTAAACATGGCAAAAGAACGGGGCGCCTTCCAGATATATGATTGGCAAAGAGAGCAAAACAATCCATTCATTCTTCGACTCAAGGAAAAAGATTCCGCGCTCTACGATGACATGAAGACATACGGACGACGCAATATCGCTTGTCTCACTATTGCCCCTACTGGTACAGTAAGTCTGATGACACAAACCACTTCGGGTATTGAGCCTGTGTTCATGCCAGTATATAAGCGCCGTAGAAAGGTCAATCCTAACGATCCTGCCGTTCGCATCGATTATGTTGATGAGACAGGAGATGCTTTCGAAGAATACATTGTCTATCATCACAAGTTCCTGAAATGGATGGAAGTGAATGGTTTGGATACCTCCAAAAATTACACACAGGAAGAGATAGACGAGTTGGTGGCACGTTCACCTTATCACAAGGCTACATCGAGCGATGTGGATTGGCTTGCAAAAGTACATATGCAGGGCAGGATTCAGAAGTGGGTGGATCATTCTATCAGTGTGACCATTAACCTCCCAGCCGATGTGAACGAAGAGTTGGTCAACCAGCTATACATCGAAGCATGGAAGTCAGGATGTAAGGGTTGTACCGTATATCGGGATGGTTCTCGTTCAGGTGTACTCATATCTACCAAGAAGGATGAGAAGTCAAGCGCCCCAATCTGTCGTCAGCCCGATGTCGTGGAAGTACGGCCAAAGGTGTTGGATGCAGACGTAATCCGATTCCAAAACAACAAGGAGAAATGGGTGGCATTTGTTGGTCTGCTGGATGGACGTCCTTATGAGATTTTCACAGGTATTCAAGACGATGAGGAAGGAATCCTATTGCCGAAATCCGTCACATCTGGTAGGATAGTCAAGAATGTCGATGAAAAAGGCAACAAACATTATGATTTCCAATTTGAGAACAAACGAGGCTATAAGACTACCATTGAAGGCCTATCCGAGAAGTTCAACAAGGAATATTGGAACTATGCAAAACTCATTTCAGGTGTGCTTCGCTGGCGTATGCCACTCGATCGTGTCATTAAGTTGGTCGATTCGTTGCAACTCGATTCCCAAAGTATCAATAACTGGAAGAACGGTGTTGAACGTGCGCTGAAGAAATATGTGCTCGACGGAACCGCAGCGGAAGGCCAAAAGTGTCCTAATTGTGGTCACGAGTCATTGGTCTATCAAGAGGGATGCCTCATTTGTAAGCATTGCGGTTCATCACGCTGCGGATGATGCGACTATCACATTCTCACATAAGCATGGAAGGTTTACGCTTCCATGCTTTTCATGGCGTAATGCCACAAGAGCAAACGGTAGGAGGTTTCTTCATCGTCGATGTAAAAATCACATTGCCTTTGACCAAAGCGGCTCTTTCCGATGACCTTGCCGATACAATGAACTACGCCACTGTTTATGAAATCATCAAGCGTGAGATGTCCATTACCTCAAAATTGCTCGAACATGTGTGCCAACGCATAGCATCGGCATTGATCACATCGTTTCCACAAATAGAAACTGTTACCATCTGCCTCTCGAAAGAAAATCCTCCTATGGGCGCGGACATAAGAAAAGTGGGAGTGGAAATGACGTTTGTGACAAAATAAACGATTTGCGACGATGAAACATATTCATGTATCGGCTGCCATTTTCATCAATGGAGGGAAAGTGTTGTCCACACAGCGTGGTTACGGCGAATGGAAGGACTGGTGGGAGTTTCCTGGAGGAAAGATCGAGCCTGGAGAAAGCCCTGAAGAAGCTCTCAAGCGAGAGATACGCGAGGAGATGGGAGCCGACATTGAGGTAGGAGAGTCTCTTGTCACTATCGACTATGACTACCCCAGGTTTCACATCACCATGTACTGTTTCCGATGTGATGTAATCCAAGGGAAACTCACAATTCTTGAACACGAAGATTCCAAATGGTTAAGTAGAAGCGAATTAGACAGTGTACAATGGTTGCCAGCCGACAAGGATGTGATTACGCTACTCAAGTCGATGCTATTAGATTGATGTGATGCATTTACATTTTTCGCATAGTTCCGACATCAGATTGTCAGACTGCTGATAGGACCGCAATATGTTAATCAATAATCGATGGGGAAATGTTCCTTCCCATCCTCATTGCCATATTACTACTTCACGTCATCAACCTTGAATACAATCCTGAACGATCCTTCGTTCCAACTGGTACTTGTTATCCTAAATCCACCAATCTCACTGGTATGCCCAACGTGAGTGCCAATGCAAGGACAAATGTCATATTCACCAATCCGTACTATGCGTAGTGTGTCACTGGCATCGTCAGGAAGTTTGTCGAGCAAGACACCGTCGGGCACATTGTCACGAGTCACAAACTGGTAGCTTATGGGCAAGTCGTCCGCAATCAGTTTGTTCATGCGTCGCTCTATCTCTTCCACCTGATCCTTTGTGGGACACGAGGCAAGTTCATAGTTTATTTTCGATTTCTTACGTTCAATATGCATGTTCCTCGACCTGCCACAGCCAAACATCCTCACCATTGTTTGGTTCAACAGGTGTTCGGCTGTGTGAGCAGGAGCGAACTCCTGCTTGTTATGTTCGTTGAGAATATGTTCTTGTTCCATTATTGTAACTATTTTATATAGGTTGTTCAATTTGATGTAACAGTTTTTTTTACAAAATCATCTACTTTTACATGTTCAATATAGGTCCTTCCATAAATTGTCATTTTGTTTTCCCTTATAGGTTTTCCTTGTAGATAGGAATCACTACCACTTTCACTCTCAATCATTTTTGTCCGTTCTCGACTGAACACTCATCAAAGTGGGCGCAACGAGTGGGTTGGTTGATTGTCTCCATCGCATTGCGGAATGTTGCTTAATTCACTAAAACCCCAAAAGCATCAGATTGCAAATCTAACGAAAAAATCGAGAACGGACATCATCAAGATGCTATTTTTTTGTTATTTTTGTCCCTGATTGAGTGGTCGGTTGTTTATGCACTTCAGATTTCCCATCCGTCAATGCGTTTTCAACGGAAAACACCCGGGAACAAGTCAAACACCGACAAGACACGCAATGCCAAATGTTGCAACAACTTTTTGATGATATAAACCATGATGAAAAAAATTCTCGTATTGTTAGTTTTTGTCTTGTGCCTACCTTCAATGGCACAGGAAAAGGTGAAGGATTCAAAAACCGATTTTGCCCGTGAGGCTCTTCAACCCTTCGTCGATAGCGGGCAACTGGCTGGCGCCATCAGTATTTTCTACAAGCAGGGCGTTCAGGAAACCTGTTGCATAGGGTTTGCCGATGTGGCAGCCAAACGCCCCATCGCCCTCAACAACGCCTACATGCAATGTTCGCAGACCAAAGGTTTCTGCGG
>DCGR01000038.1 GCA_002315285.1 Bacteroides sp. UBA1773
CTTTGTAATCCTTCATTTTAATAACCTTGTGTAATGTTCACTTGTTCGTATGTTACAGCAAAATCACTAACAATCAATGAGATACACAACTTTTACGGGCCAAGAAACCATTCCCCTGTTTATGCTCCTGATTTACAGTAAAATGTGACACTCGTTGGCAAGCAAAAAGCCGATTCGTTAGAGGCTGCCTGAAAGTGTGCCGGCAAGATGGCACGTCAATCCTTGAAGTCGCCCATCGATTTGTTTTGAGGACCAGACGGTTCAGCATGTCTGGCTGGAGAACGATGGTCGAAGTAGAAGATGTGCAGATTGTCCAAATATTGATAGGCCTGTTCGAGCCGGAGGCAGAAATCATCGTAGTCTTTCTGTTCGGGCATGGTCCACGCCGATTCGGCTACGGCAATCAAGCGGGGGAAGGTCATGAAGTCAAGACGTTCGGACGTGCTGATCACTTCTGTCCACACATTGGCCTGTATACCTAGAACCTGGGCGTTTTGCATGGTAGGGAAGGCATAGACATCTTCCAGGGGGCAGAATCCGTTCCACACACGACCCACTTTGTGGGTGTTGTGCTGGATGAAGTCGAAATAAAGCGGACGACGTGGACAGAGAATCACATTGAAGCCCTTGTCGAGTGCCTGTTGCAGGCGTTGGGGCTTGTCGTGGCGCCACCACATCACGATGTTGTTGGCCGATGGGATGTTGCAATCGAGCATGTCATCCCATCCTATCAGGGTCTTTTCCAATTCATGCACGTTTTTGGCCATCCGATGGATGAAGTAAGCCTCCACCTGTTTCAGGTCGTTCAGTCCTTCGCGTTGCATCAGTAACTGCACATCAGCGTTCGTTTTCCAACCCTCACTTCCAAAGCTCACTTCATCGCCTCCGATATGCAAATACTTTGAGGGGAATAGGGCGGAGACTTCCTTGAGGATGTTTCCCAAATACACATAGGTGTCTTCCTTGCCGGGATTGAACGTAAAGTCGGGATGTGATTTCGAACCTCCGCCGCTATAGACCGGATAGGAGCGGTTGGACGCTGTGGCATGTCCGGGCATGTCAATCTCTGGGATAACCTCAATGTGCCTAACTGCAGCATAGCTCACGATTTCCCGAATCTGCTCTTGCGTGTAATAGGAGGCTGGGGCTTCGGGGTTGCTGTGATTTCCGATGGCTCCGGCCCGGGTAAGTTCTGGATATGCCTTTATTTCGATGCGCCATCCGGGCGAATCGGTAAGATGCCAGTGGAATTTATTCAGCTTGTAATAAGCCATGATATCGAGCAGTTGTTTCACCTTTTCCATGCCGAAGAAATGACGTGATTCATCGAGCATGAAACCTCGCCAGGCAAAGCGTGGGGAGTCTTTGATGATTCCAGCATAAACCTTACCCGAAGCAATTTGCTGACGCAGTGTCTGCATGCCATAGAAAAGTCCCACCTGGGAAGAAGCACGAACAACGACCTCGTCGTTGGTGATGTTCAGTTCGTAAGCCTCATTCCCCTTCACACGCTGGTCGATGACACATTTTACCTTGTTCAGGTCTGGGGTGTGCGGCAGGACCGACGAGAGTTCTACTGAAAGCGGACGTGGGATCACGCTGGTCTGGCCCAAAGCCACCTGTCCAATCAGCAAGAGTGAGCATATTGCTGTCAGTATTCGTTTCATGATAGGATTCAGGTTTTTTTATGGAATGATGGGATGACTAAAGCAGTTTGCGAAGCTCGGCCTCGAAGTCAGTAATGTTTTCGCCACGTGCTACCAATGCGTTTTCGCGATCGATCAGGAACAACGATGGAAGTTTGTTGATGCCATAGAGGGTGATGTTGGTGGAGTAGGCTCCATTCTCATCACGCACACAAATCCAGGGCAAGTTGTCGGCATTGACTTTCCAGTAGTGATCATCCACATCGAATGATACTTGGTAGATCTCCAATCCTCCATCGTGATACTGGTTGTAAAGTTCACGCAGGGCAAGGTTGTGGGCTGCCGACTGGGTGTTGTTGTAAACGGTGAAATCAAGCAAGACCACTTTTCCTTTCAGTTCAGTCAAGGAGCGCTGCTTTCCACTGACATCGTTGAGCTGGATGTCGATGAGTGTCGCCTCGTGAATTTTCTCTTGCGGTATCTCTATCTGCTTCGTGGGGCCTAACCGAGTGTTCTTCATGCCCTTGACGGCCATGTTGTAGAGGTTGCGCGAACGGTCAGCATGAGGGTAGGCAATGTTCAAACTTGTAGCAACTGCGGCAAAGCATTTCACATCCTCACGGTCATTGACGGGGTCGAAAATCATGTAACCATTGAGCGTTTGAAACAATGCGAAATAGGCTGGTGTCGTGTTTGGTGCGGCGAAGATGTAGTTGCGCTTCACATTTTCCTTATAATCGTTTACGAGGGATGCTATCTGGCTTTGGGCAATTCCGGCAGGTAGGTTTTGTTTCGAGATGCGTAAAACCTTCTCCTGCAAGTCGGCCTGCAATAATGTAAGTTCCTTGATTTTGAGATTGTCTGTCGATTCGCCTACATTGTATTCCGTTTCGAATTTATCGAAAGGAGCTTGAATTGTGACGGTTTCTGTAGAATCCACCACGAAGTTGATGATTTTGCCATCAATGCGAAGCCGGTAAAATTCTGGAGATTCAGGGCTCTTGCCTTTGAAGGAAAATGTTCCTGCGGCGCTTAGTTTTGCGGAATCCAGCACCTCGATACCCTCGATGGTGGAGGCATCAAAGTAAATGGTCTTCGTGTCCGCACCGTCGATTTCTCCTTTGACTGTAAATTTGTCGCCATTATCGCAAGATGCCAAGGCAAATACAGCCAGCAGCATCAAAATTCCTTGTTGTTTCATTGTTCATCTTTCTCTATTGGTGCGCAAATATACGATATATTTCGTCAATATCGTCCAGCAAAGACATAAAAAACCTAAAAAGGAGGGATGTTTTTTCGCTACGCGATGCATGATTCAAGAATAATTGAGTAAATTTGCACGATTTTTGCAAATATTAATTTTAATTGAAATGAACCCAATTACAAAAACAATTGAGTTGGCTGATGGAAGAATCATCACGCTCGAAACGGGAAAGCTGGCAAAACAGGCTGATGGCGCTGTGATGCTGCGCATGGGTAACACCATGTTGCTGGCTACTGTTTGTGCCGCAAAAGATGCAGTTCCCGGAACTGATTTCATGCCTTTACAGGTAGAGTACAAAGAAAAATATTCCGCATTTGGACGTTTCCCTGGCGGTTTTACCAAGCGCGAGGGAAAAGCTTCGGATTACGAAATCCTGACTTGTCGTTTGGTCGATCGTGCTCTGCGTCCTTTGTTCCCTGACAATTTCCATGCTGAGGTATATGTGAACATCATACTTTTCTCGGCCGACGGTGTAGATATGCCCGATGCTTTGGCTGGTTTGGCTGCGTCGGCTGCATTGGCAGTAAGCGACATTCCTTTTGGTGGTCCTATTGCCGAGGTGCGTGTGGCACGCATTGATGGCCAGTTTGTCATCAACCCCACCTTCGACCAGTTGGCCAAAGCCGATATGGACTTGATGGTAGCCGCCACTTACGAGAACATCATGATGGTGGAAGGCGAGATGAAGGAAGTGAGTGAGCAAGACTTGCTGAACGCCTTGAAGGCTGCTCACGAGGCAATCAAACCTATGTGCAAGGCACAGATGGAATTGGCGGAAGAGGTTGGATCGACCGTGAAACGTGAATACAACCATGAGGAGAACGATGAAGAATTGCGCAAGGCTGTCCGTGAGTTCTGCTACGACAAGGCATACGCCATTGCCCAAAGTGGGAACAACGACAAGCACGAACGCGAGGACGCTTTTGCGGCCATTTGCAATGAATTCAAGGCACAGTTCACTGAAGAGGAATTGGAGACAAAGGCCCCATTAATCGACCGATACTATCACGATGTGGAACGCGATGCCATGCGTCGTTGCGTCCTCGACGAGGGCAAGCGACTGGATGGACGACACACCACCGACATTCGTCCCATCTGGTGTGAAGTGGGTCCGCTGCCAGGTCCTCACGGATCATCCATCTTTACACGTGGAGAAACCCAGTCGCTCAGCTCCGTGACACTGGGTACAAAGCTCGATGAGAAACTAGTGGACGATGTGCTTGACCGTCACAACGAACGCTTCCTGTTGCATTACAATTTTCCTCCATTCTCTACTGGCGAGGCAAAAGCCCAGAGAGGGGTGGGACGTCGTGAAATCGGTCATGGGCATTTGGCTTGGCGTGCCTTGAAGGGACAGATTCCTGCCAATTATCCTTATTGCGTGCGTGTGATGAGCGACATTCTGGAGTCGAACGGTTCTTCGTCCATGGCAACCGTATGTGCTGGCACATTGGCCCTGATGGATGCCGGCGTTCCTATCGCGAAGCCCGTCAGCGGTATTGCAATGGGTCTCATCAAGAACCCTGGTGAAGCAAAATATGCCGTGCTCAGTGACATCCTCGGTGACGAGGATCACTTGGGCGACATGGACTTTAAAGTGACAGGTACACGCGATGGCATCACGGCCACGCAGATGGACATCAAATGCGATGGATTGACTTACGACATCCTTGAAAAAGCATTGCTTCAGGCAAAGCAGGGTCGTGAATTCATTCTTGGCAAACTGACGGAATGTATCGCTGAGCCTCGTACAGATTTGAAGCCCCATGCGCCACGTATCGAGACCCTGACAATTCCCAAGGAATTCATTGGTGCAGTGATCGGCCCTGGTGGCAAGATTATCCAGGCCATGCAGGAAGATACTGGTGCCACTATCACCATCGAGGAAATTGATGGAGTGGGTCGCATCGAAGTGGCTGCCTCCAACAAGGAGAGCATCGATGCCGCTTTGGCCAAGATAAAGGCCATCGTAAGTGTTCCTGAAGTGGGTGAAACCTATCAAGGCAAGGTTCGTTCGGTAATGCCGTACGGATTGTTTGTGGAATTCCTGCCCGGTAAGGACGGATTGCTCCATATCAGTGAGATTGACTGGAAACGTTATGAGACCATCGAGGAGACAGGCATCAAGGAGGGTGATGCCATCGAGGTGAAACTGCTCGACATCGATGCCAAGACGGGCAAGTTCAAACTGTCGCGCAAGGCTCTATTGCCGCGCCCAGAAGGGATGCCCGAAAAATCCGAACGCGGTGAACGTCGCAACCGTAGTGATCGCGGCGACCGTGGCAACAGACACGGTGACCGCCAGCACCAATCCAAGGAGCAGGTAGAACAACCACAGTCGGCTTTGGAATCTTCCGAGAATTGATTTCAAAACAGCTTCTGATGATTAGATAGGAGGAAAGCGAACAAGTTTTTCCTCCTATTCTTTTCAATCCTCTAGCACTGCCACGCTTATTTCCGCATACGAGGCTACTGTGTCGTGATGTCTGCCTGATGTGAATTGCTTGTGGGTGGAGGTTGGTGGCTTTTTGTTTTCAGCAGAGCCAAAGAGTGTGATATGGCTCACAAACGCGCGGTAAAGGTAAGTAGGAAAAATTAGATTCTTTCGTACAATTTTATACAGCTGAGGAAGGGGCGTCAGTAATTTTCCAAAACAATTCCACTTCCTTTTGAAGACATCAGTATTTCAAACGAGACAAATATATGTGTAATAAGTTACAATAGGTGAAGTGCAACTTTTTTCAAACTTTGCGCTGGGTGCAACAACAAGAGAAGAGGAGGGAACTTCGTTTCTTCCCTTTTTCGTTTGCTTACCTTAAAACTGAGAACTGGCAACTGAGCATATCCACGATTGCCGCACGTAAGTGCGTACGAGTTGTCAGTAGTGGAAACTGGAGCCTCCTATAAACTCGCGCAATAGGCTGGTGGATGGAAGGTCCTTGTCACTGATGGCATCAATCTGTGAGCTGAAACTGATCAGGCGGTGGGCTTCTGCATATTCAGGGGAATCGGATGGCACCTGCTGCAGGATGGGCAACACGGCATTGCGAATGGCTGCTAATTCGAAAATCTGTGAGGAATTGAACATAGCGTCGGCCCTACCCATGAAAGGTGTTATCCAGCGTTTTTCACCTTCTTGCACACTTGCCCACTGACCGATGGTTTGTTGAGCGGAATATCCACGAAACTGGAAATCTCGCAGGATGCGGCGCAACAAACGGTTGTCGGCGGTCGGGATGCTTGTGATTTCGTCGAGACGGATTCCGGTGAGTGGAGCCACATAGATGTGGAACTTGCATTCGTCGGGAATCTGTGCCGTGAGCATAGGGTTCAATCCGTGTATGCCTTCCATGATGAGGATGGCATTGTTGGACAAATGCAGGCTTTCGCCAGTAAACTCCCGTTGTCCTTTCTTAAAGTTGAATCGTGGCAATTCAATGGTCTCTCCGACCAGAAGCTTGGCAAGCTGTTCGTTGAGGAAGGACAAATCGAGCGCAGCGATGGTCTCGAAATCGTAATTACCGTGTTCATTCAGGGGTGTTTTTTCGCGATCAACGAAATAATCGTCGAGCGAAATGGATATGGGCCAAATCTCATTGGTCATGAGGGCAATCCTGAGACGTTTGCAGAAAGTGGTTTTCCCTGATGAGGAGGGACCTGCTATCAATACCACTTTCAACTGAGGGTTCTTGCTTCTCTTGCTGGCTATTTCGTTGGCAATGGAGAAAATTGCTTTTGCCTGCATGGCCTCACTAACGTTGATGAGGTCCGATACATATCCCGACCGATTGAACTTGTTGAAGTCGGCTACCGTTTGGATGCCGAGAAATCTCTTCAAGTGTTCATCTTCCTGGTAGATTTTCTCGAGTATTCCGTTTTTCTTATTATCTTTGCAAAGTTTTTCGTTCATGGTGTTTCCTACATATTGATTATGGGCGCAAGGTACGAAAAAAGAATGATATAAGTATTTTTATAGAAAGTTTTTTATGGATTATATGCCTTTCCTGATTCTTGCAGGTTCGGTTGCTCTTCTGATGTATGGAATGAAAGTGATGTCGGAAGGACTTCAGAAACTGGCAGGAAGCAAGCTTCGCAAGATTCTCGGTACCATGACCACCAATCGAGTAACAGGTATCCTTACGGGAGCGTTCATCACAGCATCCATCCAATCGAGTACGGGTACGACCGTCATGACGGTCAGCTTTGTAAGCGCAGGATTGCTTACGCTAGCTCAGGCTATCAGCGTAATCATGGGTGCCAACATCGGGACTACGGCAACAGCTTGGATCATGGTTCTTGGCGGAAGCAGCAGTTATATGACGTATGTGATCTATGGCATGATAGTCATGGCAATGGTACTCATCTACAATGCCAAGAATCGGAATCTTGGCGAATTTTTCATGGGTTTGTCGCTGATGTTGCTGGGCCTTACTACACTAAGTGCCAATGCCAAGAGCATGAATCTTGAGCAGAATCTGGCTATCCAGCAGTTTTTTGCCTCACTAAGCAGTTATGGCTATGCCTCTTATTTCCTGTTCCTGTTTGTGGGGGGATTGCTCACTTGTGCCGTACAAAGCTCAGCTGCGATCATGGCGATAACAATGACACTCTGTTCGAGTGGCGTGCTCGACATCTATATGGGTATCGCTTTAGTCATGGGTGAAAACATTGGAACAACCATCACCTCGAACATCGTGGCTTTGAGCGCTTCGACACAAGCCCGCAGGGCTGCCATGGCGCACTTGATATTCAACCTTTTCGGCGTATGCTGGGTGCTAAGCATTTTCCCACATTTTGTGGAAATGGTGTGTGGCTTTGCCGGTTATGACCCTCACGCTCCGATAGCCGACAAAAACATCCTGAATGCCGTACTGGCTGCTTTCCACACGTCATTCAACGTATGCAACGTACTGATTCTGGTATGGTTCGTCAAACTGCTGGAAAAGACGGTCACTCTTATCATTCCTGCCAAGAAGGAGGGAGAACAAGACGATTTTCGTCTCCGTTTCATCAGCAACTCCGTCATCTCTACGGCTGAGTTGTCGATTCTAGAGGCTCGCAAGGAAATCAATCTGTTTGCTGCCCGCATACACCGCATGTTTTTGATGGTTGAGGATTTGCTCCATATGGGTGGCATGAGCGAATTCAACAAATTGTTCACACGTATTGAGAAATATGAGAACATTTCCGACAATATGGAACTTGAGATAGCCAACTATCTGAATCAGGTGAGCGAGGGCAGGTTGAGTTCCGAATCAAAGCTGACCATACGAGGTATGCTGAGAGAGATCAGCGAGTTAGAAAGCATTGGCGACAGTTGCTATAATCTGGCACGTACAATCAGCCGGAAACATAAGGGGACGAAAGACTTCACGGAAGACCAATATCGCCATATTCATCAAATGTTCCAGCTGACAGACAAGGCGTTGACGCAAATGGTCAAGCTCATATCGGATGAAGATCATGTGGAGGATGTCAACAAGTCGTTCAACATTGAAATGGAAATCAACAATTTCAGAAGCGAACTGAAGGAACAGAACTATGTGGATGTCAATAACAAAGCATACGACTACACCATGGGTGCTAACTACATGGATATTGTGTGTGAGTGCGAACGATTGGGCGACTATGTGGTGAACGTGTGCGAAGCCCACTCGAACGTGAGAGAAAAGAAGGGAGTGTGAGGGTGATGTCTTGTAGGGGAAAATTCATTGACATAAGCAAACGGAAATATATATGCCTTCGTACGATATAAGAAAACTGCAATTGCGAATACTTAATAATTTGTTGGCACTTCATAAGGTGTGTGAGGAACACCATTTGAAGTACTACATCGTGGCAGGCACTCTGCTTGGCGCTATACGGCATAAGGGCTTTATCCCTTGGGATGACGATTTGGATGTGGGAATGCCCCGTGACGATTACGAACGTCTTATTGCCCATGCACACGAATGGCTGCCACAGCCATTTGAATTCGTAAGCTATGAGACAGACAGACTGTATCCGCTTCCTTTCGCCAAGTTACAGGATGCAAGTACCACTCTCATTGAGCGTATGCACCTAAAATATCTTGGTGGAATCTATATCGACATATTCCCTTTGGATGGCATGACAGACAACGTTTGGCAACAAAGGATTCATTTTGTGAGATATGAATTTTACAAACAGGTACTCTATCTTGTGTGCCGCGACCCTTACAAACATGGTCGGGGTGTGTCGAGTTGGATTCCACTGTTCTGCAGGAAGGTTTTCAAACTGGATGAAGTGCAGCGCACGATGAGGAAGTTGCAACGACAATACGACTTTTACGATAGTCCGTGCATCGCGGATCATGATTTTGGTGTGCGGGGAGTGTTGAGGAAAGAGATTTATGGTGCAGGGAAGAAGGTGGATTTCGAGGGCCATGAGGTAATAGGTCCCGACATGACCGATGAGTATCTTTCCATCATTTATGGCTCTGACTACATGGTGCCACCTCCTGCTCACAAAATCAAGCAACATTTATTTCATTACTTGGACTTGAACAAACCATATCGGGTGTTTGGCGACTCACAACAAGAAGTCATAAACGCGTAACACCTCATCTGCAAGATTCTGCTCGTTGAATCGCATGATGTACTGATGCGACCTACGGATTCTTTCTTCCCTTTCGGGAGTGCGCTGAAGCAGTGCCCGTATGCAAGCAGCCAATCCATCCACGTCATCGGGATCCACATACAGCGAATCTGGTCCACCAGCCTCTTCGAGGCACGATCCTTTGGCTGCCACAACAGGAACACCACTGTGGATGGCTTCGATGATGGGTATTCCAAAACCCTCGTAGCGGGAGGGATAGGCAAATACTTCCGCCATCTGGTAAATGGCGGGCAAGTCGGAGAATGGCAAATGGTTTAGAGTGACAATACGCTTATCCGTTCCATGCTTTTCCGCTTCACGCAAAACCCTATTAATATAAGGTGTGCGTCGGCCTACCATGACAAGGCTGATATCATTGGGAAGTTGTTCCAAAGCTTTTACAATCAGACCTGCGTTTTTCCGTTCTTCCAATGTACCAACAGTCAATATGTATTTGGATGGTAGGTGATACAAATGCCTGATTTGTATCCTCCTATCATCATCGACTTGTAGCTTGAAACTTTCATCGCATCCTTGGTAGATCACCGAAATTCGATTGTCTGGAATGCCTCCAAAGTACATGATGTCGCGTTTGGTACATTCACTAATGGCAATGAAATGGTCTGCCTCTTTGCAGGTGAGGTGAAATTTGATTTTATAGATCAAACTTTCCGCCCGATGATAATATTCAGGATGACGCATGAAAATCAAATCATGGATTGTTACTACGGTCTTGATTCCAGATTTCCTGATACCGACAGGCAATTCCCCTGTCAGCCCATGGTAGAGATTCACGCCATCGCGTTTCAAATCATCGACAATGAGGGAAAAACGCCAGATGCTTTTCCACAATGCTTGTCGTGGGAACACGAATTGGGCATATTTATCGAGTCGCATCCGACAGGCCAGAGAAGGCTTTCCGGCATCAGGAGTGTAGAGCCGTAGCTGGTACAGCCCCTGATTGTTCTTGATAATGTTATTGACAAGGGTTCGGCAATAATTTCCCAACCCTGTTGCATTGTGGGTTATGCGTTTCGCATCGAAGCCAATAATCACCGATTGTTTCATGTTACAAAATTAATAATTATGTGTTAACGAAAAGACTAATCTGCAAGAATCCGAAAAAAATGGAATAAATATTTGTTGTTTAGAACAATATTGATTAGTTTTGCAAAATTGAAACATAAATTGATTACGAAAATGAATTTTATAGAATTGTGTGATTCTATCTTCAAAAGATCGATAAATGATTATCATATAACCGACAATGTGGAAACTCCTATAAACAATCCGTTCGAGGAAAAATCCATTGAATATTATCTGTATTTGAAAAACTGGATAGATACGGTTCAGTGGCATTTCGAAGATATTATCAGAGACCCACAAATTGATCCGGTAGCAGCATTGGCGCTGAAACGAAGAATTGACAAGTCAAATCAGGACCGCACGGATTTGGTTGAGTTGATAGACAGCTATTTCTTGTCGAAATACGGAAACATAGAAACATTGCCGGATGCCACAATCAATACTGAAAGTCCTGCTTGGGCAATCGACCGCCTGTCCATTTTGGCCTTAAAAATCTATCACATGAAGCAAGAAGTGAATCGAACAGATGTATCGGTGGAGCAACATACACAGTGCCAAAAGAAACTTGATGTCTTGCTTGAACAACAATGTGACTTGTCGAATGCCATAAACCAACTTCTAAACGACATAGAAACAGGGAAAAAGTACATGAAGGTGTATAAACAAATGAAAATGTACAACGATCCTAACTTGAACCCTGTTCTTTATGGGAAAAATAGTTAAATGGCAAACATCCTTCTAATCAGGTTTTCTGCATTTGGTGATGTGGCCATGATGGTCCCTATTGTCCATTCGTTGGCCACACAATATCCCCAACATGACATAACCGTCTTAAGTCGGACACAATTTGCTCCACTGTTTGCTACAATGCCTCCGAATGTGCATTTCCGTGGCGTAAACTGGGCAAAGGACTATGCTGGCATTAATGGATTGAACACTCTATACAGGGAACTAAAAGCGCAGGAATTCGACTGCGTGGCTGATTTCCATAGTGTGTTGCGAACAATCTATCTAAGGTTCCGTTTTTACCTCTCAGGACATAAGATTGCGTCCATTCGTAAGGGGCATAAAGAAAAAAAGAAGCTGACGAGGATGGGATACAAGAAGTTGAAACCACTGAAAACATCCTTCCAACGGTATTCCGATGTCTTGAAAAGGCTTGGGTTTCCTATCAAGACCCAATTTACTTCCATCTTCGGAGAGAAGAAAGGCGTACTTCACGAAAATACCCTGAAGTTGACAGGCACGAAGGAGAACGAGAAATGGGTCGGAATAGCTCCATTTGCAACTTATAAGGGAAAGATATATCCGCTCGACAAAATGCAAAGGGTAATTGAGACTCTTTCCAACAAAAAGCGATGCAAGATATTTCTCTTCGGTGGTGGCGAACCAGAGGTGATGCAACTGAAAAGTTGGAGCCAACAATTCGATGACGTGGTTTCGGTTGCGGGAGTTCTCCCGCTGGAACAAGAACTGGCGCTTATCAGCCATTTGGATGTAATGATTTCTATGGATTCTGCCAATATGCATTTGGCCTCATTAGTCAATACACCGGTAATATCGATATGGGGTGCTACTCATCCATATGCGGGCTTTTTAGGTTGGAATCAGTCGGATGCAAATACCATCCAGAAAGAACTACCATGTCGCCCATGTTCTGTTTTTGGGAATAAGCCATGTCGTTTTGAAAATTATGACTGTTTACAGATACAACCTCAGTCAATTATAAAAAAAATAGAGTCTTTCCTGTGATGAGAATGGAAATCAATAAGGAGTATCTTTGGGCAAAGGAGTTTATTTTGAATATACCCAAGAATTTCCATAGGGATGGCATCGTTTTGGAGGATGGCAGAAACACGATAAAAAAAACCGTAATGGGCGGACAATGGATAGTCGTAAAACGATACAAACGTCCATTCTGGTTCCAACGATTTGTTTATTCATTTTTTCGCCCTACAAAAGCTCGTCGGGCGTATCGTTTTGCCAAGTCATATCGAGATGCAGGTTTTGAAACCCCCACGGAAATCGCCTACATAGAGCAATATGAGAAGGGATTGTTTGCTGATGGATATTTTGTCTCAGTTATATCGGATAAAGCCTGTGTGCGCTCACAACTTTCCGATGATAATTTTTCGAGACCGTTAGCCGAAGCATTGGCAAAGTGTATTGTGCGTATGCATCAGCACCATATTTTGCATGGCGACCTTAATACGTCCAACATACTGTACAATATAACTAGTCAGGGTGAGGTGCAATTCGAGTTCATTGACATCAATCGTAGTAAATTCCCCCAAAAAATCAGTCGGGAGCAATGTCTCAACAATTTAAAACGTTTGTCTTATCAACGCAACGTATTAAGATATATTGTGAAAGCTTATGCGGAACAAAGACGATGGGACACAACGTATTGCGTTGATTATGTGATGAATCAACTCGATAAGTTCGAAAAAAGCAAGGCCGTGCACTTAAAAATAAAAAAGGCGTTTAAGCTAAAAAGATGTTAATTGGTGAATAAACGTTAATTTCAGCACAAGATTGCATAAAATGTGCAAAAAGACTTATTTTTCTTTGTCAGTTTTTTTGCTCAATGAGGATTATTTTATTCCTTTGCACCGCAATTCATTAATGTGTATTTTATAAATTTTAATCAAAATAGAAAGTTATGTCAGAAATTGAAGCAAGAGTTAAGGCAATTATCGTGGATAAATTGGGAGTAGAGGAGTCTGAAGTGACTAATGAGGCAAGTTTTACAACCGATTTGGGCGCTGACTCATTGGATACGGTTGAGATGCTCATGGACTTTGAGAAAGAGTTTAATTTGACTATTCCTGATGACCAATCGCAGAGACTCACGACAGTAGGTGATGCTATTGCTTACATTAAAGAGAATCTAAAAGAATAAATGATTTAAATAACACCCTTCTCTTTTATGGAACTGAAAAGAGTAGTGGTAACAGGTCTTGGTGCACTTACACCTATAGGCAATTCGGTCAAGGAATATTGGACTAACTTGTTGACGGGCGTTAGCGGAGCAAGACCTATTACTCATTTCGATGCATCTAAGTTCAAAACCCAGTTCGCTTGTGAGTTGAAGGGTTTTAATGCGGCTGATTACATAGACCGTAAAGAGGCACGACGTATGGATCCTGTTGCCCAATATGCTCTTGCAACTGCCAAGGAGGCGATTGCTGATTCCGGCATGGATTTGGAATCGGAGGACAAGAACAGGATTGGTGTCATATTTGGTGTCGGAATAGGTGGAATAGGCTCTCTGGAAGAAGAAGTGGGCAATTATGCACTTACTCATGAAGAGATGGGACCGAGATACAGTCCTTTCTTCATCACGAAAATGATAGCCGACATTGTGACGGGACATATCTCTATCGCGTATGGATTTCATGGACCAAATTATGTAACATCATCGGCATGTGCATCGTCAACCAATGCCATCAGCGATGCGTTTAATCTGATTCGTTTAGGAAAGGCCAATGTAATTCTTACTGGAGGTTCCGAAGCTGCCGTTGTGGAATGTAGCATAGGAGGCTTTGGTTCCATGAAGGCGCTATCGACACGCAACGACGAACCGGAACGTGCATCCCGCCCTTTTAGTGGTAGTCGGGATGGATTTGTTGTCGGTGAAGGATCAGCATGTATTGTTTTGGAAGAGTTGGAACATGCAAAAGCACGTGGTGCAAAAATATATTGCGAATTGGCGGGGACAGGCCTATCGGCCGATGCCTTTCACATCACGGCTTCCCATCCAGAAGGATTGGGTGCGAAATTGGTGATGCAAAATGCCTTGGAGGATGCCAATATCATGCCTGAGGGTATTGACTACATCAATGCCCATGGCACTTCTACCCATGTCGGTGACATTTCAGAAGTACTTGCCATAAAAGATGTATTTGGTAGTCACGCCTACAAACTGAATATCAGTTCAACAAAATCAATGACAGGACACTTGTTGGGAGGAGCTGGAGCAGTGGAAGCTATTGCTTGTATTTTGGCTATTGTTCATGGCATTGTGCCTCCTACCATTAATCATGAAGAGGGTGATGATGATCCTGAAATTGACTATGGCCTCAATTTCACCTTCAATCAGGCTCAACAAAGAGAGGTAAGAGCTGCTCTCAGCAACACCTTTGGCTTTGGGGGGCATAATGCATGTGTCATTTTCAAGAAGTACGAAAAATAAAGGTGCATCCTACCCATATTTTTAATAGCATAAGACTTCTGTTTTCTAAAAACAAGAAGTCTTATTATCGTTTTTATCGTATTTTGGGAACGTTTCCACATCGCTTGTACTATTATGAAATAGCATTGATGCATAAATCCATCAAGCTGAAAACGGAGAACGGGCGCAACATCAACAACGAGCGTCTGGAATTTCTTGGCGATGCAATCTTGGAAGCCATTGTGTCCGACATTTTGTTTCGGAAGTTTGGGGAGCATAATGAGGGATTCCTCACGAACACGCGTGCCAAAATGGTAAAAAGGGAGACCCTCAACCACATAGCACAGCAAATAGGTCTCGATGAGCTGATTCGTTCTGATGTGCCGTTATCCACTACCCACAACAATTACATAGGTGGAAACACTTTTGAGGCTTTGCTTGGAGCCCTTTACTTAGACAGAGGCTATTTGGCATGCTTTCGGTTTGTAGAGAAAAAAATCATCGGCACATATATTAATCTTGACACGATTTCATGCCAAGAGGAAAATTTCAAGTCAAAACTTTTGGAGTGGGGACAGAAAAACAAGGTTCCTATTTCCTTTCAACTCATCAATGAATCGAAAGACACGGATTATAGTCCCATGTTCCAGTCGATTGTTTGTATTGGGAACACGGAAATAGGGCGAGGAGATGGCTATTCGAAAAAGGAATCCCACCAGAAAGCAGCAGAAAAAGCATTGAAATTCATCGCTTCGAACAAGGATCTGATCCAGCAAATCGAATGTCAGGCTATTGTGTAATCACTTACACCCGACAGGCGCGTTTTGCCTGTTGTGCCCACCTTTGCATGCACTCCGAGTGTCAACTGATTGGAACGTGACTCTCTGCAAAATTCAAATCCGCTTCGTCATCGATCTCATACCAAAGCAAATCGTCGATTTTCAGTACATTCATGGGCATGATGTTTTGCGATGACAGCAACAACTGAAATTCATAACCGAGTTTCAACTTTTCGTGGATGGCATTCTCGTAGTCCATTACCATTTTTTTGAAAAATGCGTTGCTTAATTTGTGGATGCCGACCAATTCGCCTGATGGATTGATTTTGGTCTTATCGGTGGAGCAATCGATGAGCTCACATTTTTCATTCATTTGAACATAATATTGGTCTTGAAACTTGGTGACAGGAGTGATGAGCATGGCAGAAGAAAAAGGACAAGCAAGCAATTCGGTGATTGCTCTGCGCTCATAAATGAGGTCGGACTCAAGCAACAAGAAATCGTCATCTCCGATGGCTTCATGACACATGTATAGTGTGTACATGCTATTTGTTTCGGCATAGCGTGGGCTATAAACACATTCTATTTGAGGATATTTTCCCATTAATGCCTCATACATTTCCTTTTTCCAACCAGTGCCTATGATGATTCGTTCGATGCCGCAACTGACGAGTGCGTCAATACTTCGTAAGACCATTGCCTTGTCATTGAATTCAACGAAACCTTTTGGAATCAATTCGGTGTATTTTCCAAAACGTGTGCCTAAGCCGGCTGCCATGATTACCGCAGTTCTTGTCATTTTGATGAGTGATTATTTGCTTTTATATTCTTATGTTGATACCAAGTCCTACAATGTGCTTTGAATCGGAATTTCTGAACACATGATACAAATAATAACATTCTATATCCACATGTTGGTTGACTTGACAGTTGGCACCTGCATAGTATCGAAGTTTTGTCCATCTTGCATCTGTTGTAAATAATTCCGTTGCGAGATAAGGTGTAAAATGCGTTTGTGGAATGTGATATTGTGCTTTTATTCTCGATCGTAACTCGTGACTATCTTGACTCATGGCGGGACACCATGCATATTGATATCGTTCACGGATGGCTATTCTGACCTTATTTATGGCAAAGCTCCCCGTCGCTTCGGGCACTAATCGGTTTGTCCAATTATGATTGCTACGCATGATATCGTAACCTACGGCCATCTTAAGCCAGGAAGTAGGTGAATATCCAATGGCGCATCGATTAAAACAACAATCAAACTGTCTGTACTGGATGTTATGGTGTTCGAAATAATCAGCAATGAACCATCGTGGATTATGCCTGAAATAGTGGATAATGTTGATGTATTCCCAACCTCCCACATTATTACCCGAACAGTGTATCGCAAATGGATGAAAAGGAAAGATTATGATGAGCAGGAGGGACAAGTATTTCTTCATTCTATTCTACAATGAAATTCTTTTTCTGCAGGAAAAAGAATAAAGTTCCAAATGACACCCAAACCAACAACATGACATAGGATTGCGGACAGAAATGGACACCTTGTAGGCTTGGCATCGGGATAATCTGGAGAACGACAAAGCTAATTGAAAAAAATGCGCCAATCCAAGCCAAGACTTTAAGGAATGTTTTATTGTCGTTATCGCGTTTCATCGTAACCAGTGTAGCGGCACAGGTGAAGAAAAAACCAATCGAAGCCCCAATCGAACTCATATCGACAAACCATCCTAAAGCTTCTCTTCCGAGTACAGGGCCACTGAGCGATACCAGCATGCAAAACAGCATGGCATTGCGGGGTGTGCCATGTCGTGTGTCTATGTTGGCAAAGATTTTGGGAAGGTAGCCGTCACGAGCCATTGAAAACATCAGTCGGCTTGAGGCAAGATAGAACCCCATGATGCCGGAAAGTACGGCACATGAAACGGCAATTCCAATCAGAACCTTCCCTACGTTTCCCAACAACGCTTCTGCTGCCACTAACAGCACCCAATCGCCACTCAGCACTTTTTCAGGCCATTGCTTGAAAGCTGCTGCAGCCACCGTGTTGTTGGCCACATACACAAAGCACCCGAACAAAATGGCCACAATCATTATTTTCATGACCTTCTGGAATGAGAACTTGAATTCCTCTGCCACTTGTGGAATGGTGTCGAAACCCACAAAAGCCCAAGGGGCAATGGCAAATGTGGCTAGGATTGCGGAGAAAATGCCTTGGCATCCTACGTGGGCATAAGCATTGATTGCATCGGCATGCGCTCCGGCTGCAAGAGCCGCAGCCCTGTCGAATCCCCAAACGGGCTCCATATTGGCAAGACTGGTTGTGGGACTGAATAAGGCGGCAATGGTGAGGATGAACACCGAACCAGCCAATAGACTTGCAAGAATGGTTTGAACGAATCCTGCTTTCTTGACCCCAATGATGTTGAGCCAGCCGAAAAGAATCAGAATGCCCGATGCCAGCAGCACCTCGCCACACCACACATTGAATCCTGCTATCTGATAGTGGAACCCCCATTTCAGCAGGTCCGCACTTCCATCCAGCCCATCAACGATTAGTCCGATGGCCGTTGAATTCATGGGTACATTCGTGAGATATGCTGCCACCAAAAACCATCCGCAGATATACGCCGGCATTCGTCCGAAGCATTGTTTTGTGAAGGTGAACTCTCCTCCTGCCCTCGGGTATTTCGGGACCATATATGCGTAGCTGAAAGCAATGACAATCATGACCAATGCTCCCAAAAACATGGCTATGGCAGTTCCTTCAACGCCCGAATTGGGCAGGAATTTTTTCCCTGGATTGATGAAAGCTCCCCAGCCTATGATGCAGCCAAAGGCAAGTGCCCACACGTGCGTGGGCGAAAGGTGTTTTTGGAGTTTATTCTTTTCTTGTTTCATCAAATCCTTATCAGATTATATTTTCGGGTCCCGATGCCCAATTTCTCAGCATGAACAAGACCCGCCTCCCAGTCGGTATCGGGGTGTGCCATCTTGAAAACATCGTGGTGATGACATTCGTGGTCGTGTTCCGTTATTGCACTGTCGTTTACCACAGGTTGCTTATTGGCCGCATCCACACAAGCCTGATCCAAGGCCACGGGGTCGAACGAAGCAAACATGCCAACATCAGGAATCAGTGGTAGGTCGTTGAAGGGTTCGCAGTCACATTCGGGCGACACATCGACCACCATACTTACATGGAATGTGGGTTTCCCATCCACAACAGCCTTTGCATATTCCGCAATTTTCTTGTTCATGACGGGTTTTGCCTCGTCCCATCTTGTCATGATGGCGCCTTTGGAACAATATGCGATGCAGTAGCCACAGCCCAAACAGTTTTTTTCGTTGATGGTGGCTTTGTGACCGACGATTGTGACACCTTGGTGGGCACAGTTTCTTGCGCAGGCACCACACCCGATACATAATTCTGCATCAACCATGGGAGTGCCGCTGCTATGCATCTCCATCTTGCCTTTCTTGGAGCCCGAACCCATTCCAAGGTTTTTCAGTGTTCCTCCGAATCCGGCGGAAATGTGACCTTTGAAATGGGTCAGTGACATGATGATGTCGGCCTCGGCAATTGCCGCACCGATTTTCGCCTCTTTCACATATTCCGCTCCTTCCACGGCAACCAACCGTTCGTCGGTACCACGTAGTCCATCAGCGATGATGGAATGGACACCAGTGGCCAATGGGTTGTATCCGTTGAAATACGCGGCATCCAAATGATTGAGCGCATTGTTGCGATAACCCACATATAGCGTGTTGCAATCGGTGAGGAATGGCTTGCCTCCTTGTTTCTTGATATGGTCGCAAAGCACGCGGGCATATTGTTGACGCAGGAATGCCAGATTACCGACTTCTCCGAAATGGATTTTGACAGCCACGAACTTGTCGGCGAAATCAATCCTGTCGATTCCGGCCCGTGTTATCAAGTGCTCGAATTTACCAAGCAGACTATTTCCTGCCTTTACGTGCAGGTCTGTAAAATAAACTGTTGAGGGTTCCATATCACTATTTTTTGCAAATATACGAAAATATTCAAGGCAACGGACTTTTTCGGCAGAAATCAGAATTTGTAGCTCACGCGCCCCATTAGTCTGAATCCTAAGCCCGGGATGCCGCTTTCCTGCAAACTTCCCTCTTCGTAATAAGTGTCGAACAGATTCGAGATGTCCAGCGAAACACCAAGTCCCTTTGGCGACTCCCATTCACATCCTGTTCCGAAAATGGCGTATGCTGATTGGGAATATATTTCGTTGGGAGTTGATTTGAGCATTGCTTTCAGGTTGTTTTTTATGCTTTCTTGTTTGGATTGTACATGCATGTTGGCTCTTATCCACATGCTGCCAAAGTGCTTTTTGTCGATGATTTTTTGTGAGGCCACCACATTGAAGAGCCATTCGGGAATATTGCATATCTTGTGCGAGCCGGTAGAGTAGAATTTTTCCACTTCGAACGGATGCTGATAGGTCAGTGTGAGATTCAGCAATGTCTTCTGGTTGTTGTATTGCAAGGTGTTTTCGATGCCGCCCATGCTGATCCTACCTGAATTATCGAACTCTATGTTGTAGAACACCAAATTCTTCACATTGTTGTAAAACAGGTTCATGTCGTATTTCAGGTGCTTGGGTTTCCAATTGAAGGTCGCGCCCAGTTGGAATGCGTCCATCACTTCTGGATCCAGGTCTTTGGCTTTCGCCAGGATCCTCAGTTTTGACGAACGGTAGAATGCCGGCGCGTCAACGTAGGAGTGGGAATATCCTCCTTTTAGGCTGAATACGGGTGTAGGAATCCAGATTATCGATGCGCGCGGCGACCAGTTGTTGATGCGTCGCTTGTCGTTCCTGACCTTATGGTCATAACGAAGGCCGCCATTGAAAATCAGCTTTGTGGAGAAATTATGCTTTAGCTGGGTAAACCCCGATAGTGTATATTCCAAGCCATTGTACAGGATGTTGTTTTGTGCCGCCAGCAACTGGCTGAAGTTTCCTCCCATCACTACCTGTCCGTCGGCTATGATCAGATTTTCGTATTGTGTGCCCACCATTACCGAGCCTTGTGCGTTTTTCCCATATTTATAGTTGATTGTGCCGCTCGCCATGCCTCCCAGGCTATAGTCCTCCCAGCTGAAAATCTGGAACGAACCCTGGGTAGTGACGGGCGCACGCAGCGCTTCTGTGAGTATTTGCACGTCGCTGGCCGGAATGGTGTCGCCCAATGCATTATACACTTGCATGCGTTCCATAGAGCCAAATGCGGAAGCAACGAATGTGATGCTTCCCCATGTGTGGGAATACTCTATGTCTGTGCGCAAGTTTGTGCGCGACAAGCCAGGCTTGTCGCCATTGTTGCTCAGGTATTTGTCGTATGAATACTGCTCGTCGTACTCCAAAAGCGAATAGAAAGGCACTTTGTGCACAAATTGTCCGTATGCCGACACTTTTAGGTTGCCCCAGCGGATTTTCATGCCCAAATCGATGGTCGGACGGTTGTTGTATCCTTCGCTGTAGTGAGTCGAGCCATTCAGGTTGTGAACCTGTCCGTCCGACCTGAAAAACGATGCCCAAGCGAGGTATTCGCTATGCATGTTTCCATTGCCAAAAATCAATGACCCTCCGTAGGTCTTGAAGTTTCCCGAAAGAGCCGACACCTTGCCGCCATCGATTTCGTTAGCCGATTTTGTGATGATGTTGACAACTGCCGTAAGCGCCACGTTGCCATAGAGCGATGAAGCCGGACCGCGAAGCACTTCTATTTGCTTTATCCTGTCGATGTTGTATCGGTAGTCGAACGCCTCTCCATTGGTAGAGATGCTGTTCATGCGGTGTCCATCCACCATCACCAGCATGGTTTCCTGCCCTATCGCATAGATTCCGCGCATAGCCATGTTGTCGTTGATTCCACCCACGATCGACATTCCCGGGACATACAGCATCAGCAAATCGGCCAACTTTATGCACCCCGAAGCCCTGATCATTTCCTCCGTTATCAGCGTCATCGGCACGGGCACCTCATCTTCGCGTTCCACCAGCTTCGAAGCCGTCGATACCAGGTTCTTTCCCATTTTCAAGCGTTCCACAGTTGCCATGAAACGAGGGTTGTCGTCATGGGCGGTATAGAAGGGGTCGGCCATCAGTAGCTGTTCCGTATATGATTCGGCTTGTTCATGCCTGTCGAGTTTCAGGTTGCTCAGGGCGAGCAAGCGGTACGCCTTCACCTGGTAATCGTCGGGCAAGAGGTTTACGATGTTTTTGAGCAAGGAGTCGGCCAGTTCGAAATGTCCCATATCGTATGCCTCGCTTGCCTGTTGGAAGTGTTGTATTTCCGATTGTCCGTGCAGGGTGGCAAAGCAACAGCCAACCAAAAGCAACATTAGAGCCAGTCTTCTCATCGCGCGATTTTTGCAGGAATGATGAATGAAAAGGTTGTGCCTTCGTGGGCTTCCGACTTCATCAGGAGTTTTCCGCCATGATGTTGCTCTACGATGGTCTTCACGATGCCCATTCCAAGTCCGGTACCTTTTCCGATGGGTTTTGTTGTAAAGAAATCCTCAAACAACTTCCCTTGCGTTTCCTCGTCCATGCCCATGCCATTGTCGCTCATGTCTATTTGTAGCAACACTATTTTCGGGTCATCGGTTTCCGAGGTCGTCATTCGGACGTCGATGGCTGGAGCATAATCCTTTTCGTTCAGCCGGGCACGTTCCTTCACCGTATAGCAGGCGTTGTTGATGATGTTGAGCACCGCGCGGCTCAAATCCTGCGGGATGACCATCAGCCTCGGCAACGATTCGGGATAATCTTCATGGATGGCAATGTTGAAGCTTTTGTCGCTGGCGCGCATGGCATGATAGCTTAGCCACACATATTCGTGCACCAGCTGTTTCACATCGGTGGGTATGAATTCGCCTTGTTTGCCACGGCTTTGCAGCAGGATGCCGTGGATAACGCTGATGGCACGATTGCCGTGTTCCTGTATCTTTTGCAGGTTTTCTTTCAGGTCGTTTGCGATGTCCTCCAGGTCGTCGGCATCGTCGTGGCTTATCTTATCGATATTCTCGTTTATGATGTCCTGCAAATCATCCAGCAGGTTTACCGACAATTTGCTGAAATTGATGACAAAATTCAAGGGGTTCTGCACTTCATGGGCAATGCCAGCGCTGAGCAGCCCCAACGAAGCCATTTTCTCTTGCTTCTGAAGCTTTTCTTGCAGCATCGCGACCTGCTCCTGCAGCAAGGCTATCTGCTGTGTCAAACTTGTAGAATCTTCCATGTTCTCTTATTGATACAATTTTATTGTGAATACCGTATATTCGTTTTTCTCCGAGTCCACCTCGATGGAGCCACCCCAGTCTTGTAGCGTCTGTTGGCACAAGTACAATCCTACGCCCGGTGCTTCGCGGGTGGGCTTGGTGGTGAAGAAGGGGTCGAACACCTTGTCGATGATGGTATTCTCGATGCCTATGCCGTTGTCGTAAACCGACAGTTTCGCCTTGCAGTCGTTGTCGGCCGAGCCAGCGAGGGTGATGCGTATGACGGGCGAATAGCCAGTCGTGTCTGTCTGGCACTTTTTGGCTATTGCGTAGAAGCTGTTTTGCAGGAGTGACTGGATCACTTGGCTGAAACTTGCCGCATTCACTCGTGCCCTCCACACCCCGTCCAGTCCGCAGGCTTCGATTCGGATGCCATATTGCCTGATTTCCTTCTCATAGTATGCATGGCATTTCTCCACATCCTTCTTGCAGATGTTGCCTATGTCTTCGGGTTCCACCTTGTTGTTGCGTTCCTTCAGCATCTCCTCCATGGCCTTCAGGATGCGGGTGGTGGAGAGTCCGTGTTCCTCGATTTTCGTCAGGTTGGTGCTCAGCATGTCTATCACGTCCATCGAGTCATCGAGCACGTCGTCGGGCATACTCACATCCTCTTCCTCCAGATTCTCTTTCAGGTCGTTGGCCAGTCCGATCGAGAGGTGTGAGAAATTGTTGATGTAGTTCATCGGGTTGAGGATGCGGTCAATCAATCCCTTCGTCAGCTTTCCGATGGCGGCTTCGCGTTCCTTTCTCGACAATTGCTTCTGTGTGTCTTCCAGTTCCTGCGTACGTTTCCTTACAAGCGACTCCAGCCGGATGCGTTCCATTCGGTTGCGGTATTGCTGCCATTTGAAGATGAGGTAGATGGTCAGTGCCACCAAAAGCAGGTAGGTCAGCAAGGCATACCATTGGAAGTAGATGGGGGTTGGCACACTGAAAAGCACCACGTCCGATTCGCTGATCACGCCGAAAGCATCCATCGAGCGTGCCTGGAGTGCGTAGTCGCCCGATGCCAGATGGCTCAGGTAGATGTCTTGGTCGGTGCTCCATGCGCTCCATTTGCTGTTGGCGTGTAGCCGATAGCTGTATTGTGTGGACCCCATAGGGTCGTGCTTGTCGTTGGCCATCAGGAAGCTTGCGCCAGAGTTGTCGCAGGTGAACTCGCGGATGTGGATGATTGGCGCATAGATGGGTCGTGTGCTGGCCTTTTGCAAGTCGAAGCGCAGCAGACCGAAACTGCCACCGATCCAAGCCACGCCCGATTTCACCTGCATGGCCTGTATTTCATACTGGTCGAACAGCTTGCACCATTTTTGCAGCCGTTGTGTCAGCGTGCCGCAACTCAGTCCATGGTTGCTTCCCACGGGTTTCCACTGGTTCCCATCCTCATCGGTATATTCGAACAGCAGGCTTATGGCGGCATTGCCTTTCCAGTCGAACGATTTGGTGCCCGGGTCGAAACGATACGTCTCCTTGTAGAGGTTGACAGCCCATAGCGTGCCATCGGCTTCGGTCACGTATTTCACCACGTTCGGGATGTCGGCCACTTTTCCGCCGTTGCCAGCCCAGTCGTATCGGTAGATGCCATCGAGCTCACCGGCAAAGATGGAGTTGCCGCTCACGTGCACCGACAAGGTGTGCTTGGGGGTGATTCTGCGCAATCCGTCGGCATAGTAGTCGAACAGTCCTTCTGCCGTTGCCAGCAGGGTGCCGTGTCCGTTGGTGTCGTAGAGCTGCCAGCAAGCGGCGTCGATGCCTTCCAGCTTGGTAAAGCGGTCGTCGGCATTCAGCCGGAACACTCCTCGCAAGGTCCCTACCAGAAAATGCGAACCGGTGTTCATGATGCTCGTGACCTGCCCTTTCAGTCCGCTTGTCTCGGCGTATTGGGTGATGACAGGCGAGAGGTACACGGCAAACAAGCCGTTGTTGGTAACCCCCCAAAGGCTGCCTTTCCCATCGTAGGCCAGGTTGATGACGTTGTCGCTACACAAGCCGTCAAGCTCGGTCAGCGACATGCGCTTCTCCCCTCCCCTGTCGGTCAGCACCACTCCTTGGTTTGAGGTGGCGAGTGCCATCAGTTCCTGGTCGGCAATGTCGGCCACCGCGTTCACCTGCACATTGTGCCATGTCGGACTATTGTCCGGCTGCACGCTTCCCCCCGTGTCGATGGGCAGCAGATCGTCGTCGAGACGAAACCGTTTCCCGTTGCTGGTGGTGAAGCTTATGGTGTGGTGGTACTCGCTTATCCGGGAAATCTCTCCTATCTGCTGTCCAGCCCGAGAGTCGTCGATCACGTAGATGGGCTTCTCGTCGGGAGTGAGGTAGCCAAGCACATTGTTGCCGCCAAACCACAAGCGTCCTTCCGATGTGATCAGCAGGCTCGTCACGCGCGATATTCCTGGCGTGTGTATCATCCGCCACGTCACTCCGTTGTAAATCAGCAATCCCTCGAAATTGCCCACGAACACCCGCCCCGTGCCGTCGCACGCCACCGCAAAGTTGCGGTTGTGGCCTTTGTACTCTGCGGCCGGGAAATTGCGGAAGAAGGGCCGTCCCCCAGTTTGGGGCGTCTGTCCCCACATTTCCATGTGGCATAGGACCAGCACAACCGACAATATGCGACGTAGCTTCTTCATTTCTTCATGACCTCCATGTAAGGGATTGTTCCGCCGATGTATAGCTCCCACTCCTCCTTCGTGAAATTGCGTTGGAAGTTTTTCCGAAGCTGCACGGCAAGATGTTCTGTTATCACGTTCGTATGCAGGATGCGGCCATCGTCCAGACCGATGAGCACACCGCCCTTGCTGGTCGCACACACCGCCATGGGCCAGCTATCGAATTCGATGGAGGCAGGTGTCACCCACTCTTTCGGCACGGCAAACCGGCTCGTAGGCTTGGCCTCGGCATTGACGTCCGAAAGCTTTTCGTCCACCTTGGGGATATTCCATATCAGGGTGCTCTTGTCGTAACTGTTCGATACGACGATGTCGCCCACCTGCGTCATGTCATTGATGGCGCCCTTGTGCCCATAGAGTGTGGAGATGTATCGCATCTGCCCATCGTAGGTCAGGATGAGTCCCGACACGGTACCCAGATACAGCCGTCGGGTCAGCGGCGAATAAAAAGCCGAGGTAACCCTTTCCTTCGTATGCAGCGGCTCGAAAGGCTCCATCCTGCCCTTGTCGAGCAGTCGGGCACAATTGCCGTTCTCGAACAGCAGTAGCACCTTGTCATCGCAACGCACAATGCTTGCGAGGGTTTGTGATAGCCGCACGAAACCCACTATGTGTTGTTTCGCCTTGTCGTACCACACCATCGATTTCCTTCCAGCCAGCAGCAGGATGTCATTTCCGGCATCCATCATCTTGAGAAACGACTCATCGCTTGGCAGCATCACCGTCGTGTCCTTACCGTGATAATCCACGATGCAAAGCGGTCCGTGAAGCGAGAGAGCATAGACGTGGCTTGAGTCGGCCTGTACGTCGCGGAAGTCGTAAAGCGCGTTGTGCAGTAGCATGGCACCGTCATCCGCGGATTCGGGCGACACCAGCCCTATTTCACCATAGTCCGATACTGCCGCATACGTGTTGCCCTTGGCCTTGCAGATGGCCTGGATGGAGCCGTCCATGTCGGGTTTCATGTAGTGCGTGATTTCCGCGCTGATGTTCATGGCCTTGAAACATTCGGGCAGGTAGGTGTTGCCCCGATACTTGTCGATGAACATCCATCCCGTATAGGCCAGCATCGAGGCCATCTCCTTGTTGCCACTCTCGTATTGCGACAGGGCCGACGTGCTCAGTGTGCGCCCCAGCGTGCGATAGCTGAGCGTGTCCGACACGCTCTTGGCTGCCGTGGCCTCGTCGCGTTGTATCTCAGCGGTCTGCTGGTGTATCAAAGCGTTCACGCGTTGCTCGTCGGCCTCGCGTGCGGCCAGCACCGCCATGTCCTCGGCCTGGCGTGCCAGCCGGCTCTCCTGCTCGGCACGGTAGCGCATCTGCATGGCCAGTTCCGACTGTTCCTCGGCCCTTATGCGCTGCTTGTCCGAAATCTCCTTCTGCTGGTAGGCAATGTTTTCCATTTGCTGGCTCACGCGCTTCACCACGGCCGCATCGTTCTCCGAAGCCCTGAGGCCCTCCAACTGTGCCTTCAGCTCGTCCAGGTCGTCGGCCGTCTGGCTACGCCCCCAATGGTAGGTGACCATGGCAAGTCCCGTCGTCAGCACCACCACTATGGCCAAGCAGGCATATGTGAACCATCTTTTCCCCATGCAGGCTGCGGCTATCTTACACGTCGGATCACCAACTGGGTGATGTCGTCGCTTTGCTCGGCCTCACCCACAAACTCCTTCACATCCTGCTTGATGGCCATCACGATTTGCCGGCTGTCAGCGCCTTCTTGCCGTTTCAGCAGGCTTGTCAGCCGGTCGTCGCCATACTGGTTGTGCTCCGCGTCCTCGGCCTCGGTCACTCCGTCGGTAAAGGTCACCAGCGTGTCGCCGGGTTCAAGGTCTATGCTGTCGGTCGAATAGGGCACGCCCCCGATGGCACCCAGCACCAGGTTCACCTTCGATTTCACCATCTCCACCGCTCCATCGGCATGCAGCACATACGGAGGGTTGTGTCCCGCGTTGGTGAACTCGATGTGGCCGGTCGAGACATCGTAGATGCCATAGAACACGGTGACAAACAAGTCGTTCAGGTTCTCCTCGCACAGCAAGTCGTTCACCGTGCGCATACATTCATCCGATCCGATGCCACGGATGCCGTTGGCCTTTATCATGGTGCGGCTCACAGCCATGAAGATGGCAGCCGGCACACCCTTTCCGCTCACGTCGGCCATGGTGAATGCGAAACGATGGTCGTCGATGGCGAAGAAGTCGTAGAAGTCGCCGCCCACGTCCTTGGCCGCCTCCATGCTGCCGTAGATGTCCACGTTGTCGCTTGCCTTCAGGTTCAGTCGGAAGCTATGGGGCAGGATGGCATGTTGTATCTCGCGAGCCACGCTCAGGTCGTTCTGTATGTCCACCAGCTGCCGGTGTTCCTTTTGCGAGTTGCGCACGAAGTCAATCTGTTCTATGGCCTTCTCGATGGTCTTGTCGAGGTCATCCAGGTCGATGGGCTTCGTGGCGAAGTCGAAAGCACCGCTGTTCATGGCCTGGCGGATATTGTCCATGTCGCCGTAGGCACTCACCATGATGCACTTGAGGGCAGGGTTGCGCATCTCGTTGATCTTGGCAAGCAACGTCAACCCATCCATCTCGGGCATATTGATGTCCGACAGGATGATGTCGATGTCGGGATTCTTCAGCAACACCTGCAGGGCTTCCAACCCATTGTGGGCAAACAGGAAGTCGTACTCGCCTTTTCGTATTTTCCTACGGAAATGTTGGGTAAGGAGGAGCTCCAAATCCACCTCATCATCTACACTAAGTATTTTTATTGCCATGTTTCTTGGTTGTTATCCATATGTTTGGGCGACAAAGTTAATGAAATAAATTGGAAACATTCCTTTTCCCCGATTTTTTTTGCCGCTTTCATTGGTGCCTGCGGCGGAACGTAGCCACCATCCGAAAAAAGTGGAACCGCGCCAGCGATACAGCCAGCTGATCGAACGAAGAAGGGAAGAACCAAAGTTCCTCCCCTCTTTCAGTAGTCGCATTGTGATTGTCAGAGAATTACAGTGTTATGGCTTCACCTGTACACCTGCTTTCCATTTCTCTGGAACTACATCTCTTACGGTATCAACCATCCCAGATGCCACATATACTGTTGGGTTGGTCACGGATGCATCCGTACCGGCCTCCCAGATCCAACTATTCAAGCTACAGTATGCAGTGGTGGTAGCCAATATGGTCACCGATGATAGCTTACTGCATTGCCAGAACATCATGTAGTAGCAATAGGGTGTCAAAGTCTTTGCGGAGAGTGTGGGTGCCGTTGTCAAACTGGTACAGCCATAGAACATCATGGAGTAGCAATAGTCTGTCAAAGTCTCTGCGGGGAGTTCGGGTGCCGTTGTCAAACTGGTGCAGCCATAGAACATCATGGTGTAGCAATTGCCTGTCAAAGCCTTTACGGGGAGTTCGGGTGCCGTTTTCAAACCGGTGCAGCCA
>DCGR01000023.1:0-18888 GCA_002315285.1 Bacteroides sp. UBA1773
GGGCGCAGATAGAGGTGGTAGGTGTTGCCAAGGATGATCTGAGCCTTCACATCGTCCTTCAATTCATACAGATGCACCCCCTTCACGCTTCCTTGCGTTCCGACGGGCATGAAGATGGGAGTCTCTATCGTGCCGTGGCCGGTGGTGATGAGTCCGGCCCGGGCGCACGACTTGGCATCAGTATGTAGGATTTCGAATTTCATTCCCAGTTGAGCGATAGGTCGAGCACTTCCTTGATGTCGTCAACATAGTGGAAAGTGATGCCGGTAAGATATTTGGCTGGAATCTCGTCGATGTTCTTCTTGTTTTCCATGCAGAGGATGATTTCCTTGATGCCGGAGCGTTTGGCAGCCAGTATTTTCTCGCGGATGCCACCCACAGGCAACACTTTGCCACGAAGGGTGATTTCGCCAGTCATGGCCAAATACGGACGTACCTTTTTCCGGGTGAAGGCAGAAGCCAGCGAAGTGACCATGGTGACACCTGCTGACGGCCCATCCTTCGGGATGGCTCCTTCGGGCACGTGGATGTGGATGTTGTAATGGTCGAAGACATCGTCGGCAAGTCCAAGCAACTGTGGATGGGCCTTCAGATACTCTAATGCCAGCATGGCCGACTCCTTCATCACGTCGCCCAAATTGCCTGTAAGTGTGAGTTTCTCACCTTTTCCCTTGCTCAAGCTGGTCTCCACAAACAGGATTTCCCCACCTACGGCTGTCCATGCCAGACCTGTCACGACACCTGCATATTCGTTACCCTGATATTTGTCGCGGGTATATTCAGCCACGCCCAAATATTTTCTCACCCGTTCGGGAGTGACCACAACGGATGCGACTTCGTCGGCACGCGCATTGGCCAAGGCTATCTGACGGATGATCTTGTTGATTTTCTTTTCGAGTTCGCGCACTCCACTTTCGCGAGTGTAGTCTTCGATGACAAGTTCGATGGAATTCTTGTTGAACTTGACCATTGGCTTTTCGAATCCGTTGTTTTCCAACTCTTTTGGAATCAGATGGCGTTTGGCTATCTCGAGTTTTTCCTCCGTGATGTATCCGCTCACCTCAATGATTTCCATGCGGTCGAGCAGCGCCATTGGAATGGTGCTCAGGTTATTGGCGGTTGCGATGAACATGACCTTCGACAAATCATAATCCATGTCGAGATAATTGTCGTGAAAGGCACCATTCTGTTCTGGGTCGAGCACCTCGAGCATGGCCGATGCGGGGTCGCCTCTGCCATCGCTGGCCAATTTGTCGATTTCATCGAGGATGATGACAGGATTGCCCGAACCCGCCTTCAGCATACTGCTGATGATCCGACCGGGCATTGCACCGATGTACGTGCGACGGTGTCCGCGAATCTCGGCCTCGTCGTGCACGCCGCCCAACGACATGCGGACATACTTGCGTTTCAGAGCCTTGGCAACCGACTTTCCCAACGAGGTCTTCCCCACTCCCGGAGGTCCGTACAGGCAGATGATGGGAGCCTTCAGGTCGCCTTTCTGACGCAACACGGCCAAATACTCCAAGATGCGCTCCTTCACCTTCTCCAGTCCATAATGGTCGGCATCGAGCACACGTTCGGCATAACGGATGTCATGATTGTCATCGGTATATACGTCCCAAGGCAAGTTGAGCATGGTTTGCAGGTAATTCACCTGCAAGGCATAATCGGGGTTTTGCGAATTGAAACGCTGCAACTTTTCAAGCTCCTTCATGAACTGTTCGTTTGCGGCAGCCGGCCACTTCTTGGTGGCGGCTTTCTTTTTCAGTTCCAAGTATTCCGATTCCTCCGAACCGCCCAACTCGTTCTGAATGTTTTTCATCTGTTGGTGAAGGAAGTATTCGCGTTGTTGCTTGTTCAGGTCCTCATGGGTTTGCTTGTTGATGCGCAGCTTGATGTCGGTCAGTTGTTGCTCGCGATTCAGGATGCTGATAAGTTTGTAGAGCTTTTCCTTCAATGTCGCCATGCATAGCAACTCTATCTTCTCGACTATCGGGAAGGGGAAATGGCTTGCCACAAACGACACAATGACCTCTGGAGCATTGATGGCCCTGACGGCGAAGGCCGAATCAGGGGGCAAGTCTTCGCTGGTGTTGACAAAATGCAGAGTGGCATCGCGGAACGATTCGTACAAGGCTTGGAACTCGGGCGTTTTCTCCACCTTCATTTTCTCCTCCAATGGTGCCACCATGCCTTTCAGGAAAGGAGTTGTCTTTGTGAGTTTCAGCAATTCCACCTTGACTCCTACCGACTGCATGACGACAGTGACGGAATCGTCGTTAAGCTCGAATATCTTCACCACACGCGCCATGACACCGGTATGGTAAAGGTCGTTGAATTTGGGCTCCTCTATTTCATCATCGGTCTGAGTAAACACAGCCACCAACATATCTTTCTTCTGGGCATGCCTGATCATTTGCAAAGTGCTCTTTCGCCCTATGCTGATGGGAAGCACCACAACCGGAAACATCACCATGTTACGCAGAGGCATAACCAGCACCTCCTTTTCAAAATCAATAACCCCCTTCATTGGCTTTACCGGTTCGGTTGGAATCTCCACAATAGCATGCAGCGATTCCTTCGGATTGCCGCCATCATCCCAATCATCTAAATAATCTTTCCTCATTTAATAAAGTATGTGTAAAAAACGAATCAGGTCGCGAAATTACAAAAATAATGCCACACAACCTGCTTTTCGCATCAATAATTTTCATTCGCCTTATCCGATTCACATCCGGTTACCCTACTACCGACAGCCTTCCCCACCGTGCAAGTACCCCCACCGTCGCATGATGCATGAGATGTCGGGGGGGAGCGCAGCACTTCATTTCTTCATCATCCTGTCGATTTCACGACGGTCGTCACGTTCCTTCATCGACTGACGCTTGTCGTACTGCCGCTTGCCCCGTGCCAGCGCAATCACCAATTTGGCAAGGCCCTTTTCATTGACAAAAAGCCTTATGGGCACGATGGTCTGCCCTGGCACTTTTTCGGAAGCCTGCAGTTTGCGCAACTCTTTCCGATTGAGCAACAGCTTGCGTTCGCGACGAGCCACATGATTGTTGTACGAGCCATAAAAATACTCGGACACATTCATGTTCTTTACCCAAAGCTCATTATTGACGAAGTAGCAGTAGGTATCGACCAAGCTGGCTTTGCCAAGCCTGATGGACTTTATCTCCGTACCGGTCAGTACGATACCCGCCGTATAGGTGTCGATGAATTCATAGTCGAACGATGCACGTCGGTTCTTAATGTTTATTGCAGTAGGTCTCATCATCAATTCCGTTCGTTTTTCAGTAAAAAAACTTAAATAAATGTCACGACTGCAAAAGTAATGAAAAAGAACTTAAAAAGCATCGTACAATAACAAGCATTTGCATTATTTGAGTATTTTTGCAATCAGAAACAAAAAAAACATGGAAATGAAGAAAAAACAAAGCATTGCGACATTACTGGTAACGCTAATGTTACTGACAGTCTTACCATCCTGTCTTAGAAAAGCCTATGACAGCGGTGATGGTTCCGATTCAGCCAAGTACGGTGCATACGTGACAATATATGGCCGTTACGATACCGGTTACACGTTTCTCACCGATGAAGGAGCCCTGCTCTACCCTACTTCAACCAGCATCACATCGGTACTTCCAGAGCTCACGACCGACAATCACGGCATCAGTCGTGCATACGTCACGTTCAGTGTCGTCGGTTCCACACCGTCGTCCATAACCCCAGGCGAAGAATACACCATCGAGCTTGCATCTACAGGTTATGAAGGCTACATCCAGACAAGCAACACCATTGAATTATTTGACAATCAGGAAGCGCGCGACACACTTGAAGCAAAATCCAAGACAATCTATTCCATTGATGAATCCCTGTCATGGGTTTCCAATGGATACCTGAACCTGGGTGTCAATTTCAGCTATTTTGCTGCATACACCATGAACCTGGCTCTCAACAGCAGTACTGATGTGGACGTGAATCGCAACACGATAACCTTCACATTCTATTACGACAGCTCCCAAACAGCCATGGGTATGGACGCCACAGGGCTTTTCAGCTTTCTTGTTCCTGACTACATAGTCGAAAAGATGCCCAATGATGAAGTAAATATCAAAATAAACGGCTATGGGCCGTCGGGTGATTTTGGATTATTGGCACAGTTTGTAGCCACCAAGTACCAACTCACACATACCAAGTTCTAAATAGCAAACAATAAAAACAACACTTCAAAACAATGAAAAAAACATCATTCGTATTTTCCATGGTTCTTGTCATCATGTCATCACTCACATCCTGTTTCAAAACCAGTGGACTAAACAATGCCTACTTCTGTTGTAATGGCACACTTTACGGGTCATACGCCTCCGGCTACACCATACTGAGCGATGACGGCATCATTCTCATTCCCACCAACGAGAGCATCAACAGGGCCCTACCCGCCTTGACAAAGCCCAACAATGTGCGCCGTGTGTTCATCGCGTTCAACGTGGTGGGCGAAGACCAACCCGAAGAATTGATTCCAGGCCAGGAATATGACATCAACATTGCCGATACGGGCGAAAACTATGGCGGGCCTGCCGAAGACCTCATCAACCTCTATCAGAACCCGGCTGCTGCCGACACGTTGGTGACCAATCCCCATCCGCTACCATTGGCAACTGTGGAAGGCGCCCCACGCTCATGGGTGGCAAACGGCTATGTCAACCTATACACTTTCTTCATGTATAACTATTCCATTCCCTTCTACATGGATTTGTCGTATGACAGCAGCTGCGACATCGACAGGGACAACAATGAAGTGACGCTCACCCTTCACCTCACCTCGACAGCCACAGTGACCAACCAGACGGCCTATGCCCTTCTGCATTTCCGCCTGCCTGACGACCTGCAAGCGAAGCTCAAGGCCGACAAGGACGTGACCTTCCACATCCGTGGCGTACTCGACACGACCTTCAAGGTGAAGGACATCGTATCCGTCAAATGTGACTATGACGACGTAAAGGAAAGCTCGTTGTTCAGGAATTGAAGCATCACCTATAGTTGCCAATACCCTCTCACAAAACATACACTTGGTCTGGAAGACGTTTTCCCGACGTTTTCCCAGGCCAAGTGTGTTTTTTAATCGTCTGTCAGCTTCAAGCCACCTTCATTTGAAGGGTTCCCATGCTCCGATGGCGAAGGGAACCAGGAAGGGGAATCACTGATGCCGTTTTGAAAGAAGCTGCCATCATCCACAATGGAAGTACTGCCTTACGAGCCTCAACATGGCTGTGGCATCGTTGGCAATGTCGGCGCGGAGCGTACGGTCGTTGTACGAGCGCAGCCGCGACAAGACTCCATTGATGGTGGCGGGACTGAAAACCCCTTTGGCTTCGAAGTATGCGCGTTGTGCCTCCAGACAGTCTGCACTGGCGGCACAACTGTCGGGCAATGATGCCAACTGTGACAGGCGGTCGGCATTCTCGGCATTATGGATGTTCACATTCACATAGGTGCGTTGTGCCACTTCCAATCCGTCGGTCATCTCCAAACCATGACGACATGCCACACACAAGCCAGCGATGAGCTGATAGAGATCGGCTGAGCCGTCGGGCGAGCGCATCTCGACAGTCTGCTTCTGGGTGGTATCGAAATGGCTGTCGGGCTCCAGAGGATTGGCTTTCTGCGACATGTTGCCTTGCGCGGCCCATCCCAAAGGTACGCGCACAAGGACAGAGCGGTTGCGGTCGCCCCAACAAATGTTGGTAGGAGCTTCCTGATGGGGCACCAGTCGGAAGTAAGAGGTAGGATTGGTGTTGCCGAAGGCTGTGATGGAAGGAGCAAGCACCATCATGCCTGCGATGGCACGCCGGGCCACTTCGGACAGCACTCCATCCCGCAGCATCTGGTTCTTGCCATCCTTGGTGATGCACATGTGGATGTGAAGACCTGAGCCAGCCTTTCCAGCGGTGATCTTAGGTGCAAAGGTCACATCGAGCCCTAACTGGAAGGCCAGGTTACGGATAATCCATTTGGCCAGCATCAGCTGATCGGCCGCTTGTTCGGCTGGTACGGGTAGGAACTCAATCTCATTCTGTTCGTAATTGATGCCATCCATGGTGAAATTTCCTACTTCCGAGTGACCATATTTGATTTGACCGCCTGCTTGGGCAATGTAACTCATGCAGCGGGTGCGGAAATTATTGAACTTGGCATAGGGTGCCGACTCGTGGTAGCCCTTCTGGTCGGTGGCTGGGAATTTTTCCGCATCGGGAGCGATGACGTAATATTCCAACTCACCCATGGCACAAAATTCCATTCCAGTGGTCTGTCGGAATGTTTGGCATGCCTTGCGGAGTGTGTTTTCGGGCGAACTTTCCAAAGGCTCTCCATCCTTGTTGAAATAGGAGCAAAGCAAGGATAATGTGGGTATTTCGGCAAACGGGTCGAGAAAAGCCGTGGCAAAACGCGGAATGACATAGAGGTCGCTGCTCGATGCCTCGATGAAGGGGAACAAGCTGGAGCCATCGACACGCTCGCCACAGGTGAGGATGGTGTCGAGATAGGTTTCGCTGTTGATGACAAAATTCAGGGTCTTCAATCGGCCATCGCCTGCGGGATACATGAAATTGACCATTCGGATATCATTCTCCTTGATGTACTTCATGATGTCGGCTTTGGTGAATTCTCCGCAAGGCTTCTGCAAGTAAGTGGCCACTTTGTTGGGATTGAGTGATAATGCTAGATTCATTGGAAAAAATAAATTATGGTTTCTTTTTTAGTGTTCGATGAAAGGGAATTCATTGGTGTTCTGGTCTTAACAAATCATTGACCGTTTTTACGGGATTGAATGTTGTGAGTGGAACTTCCACGAAAATGGTGTTCCAGTCGCTCATGGCGCCGTTCCACAAGCCCGGCAGTTCGAGGGCCTTCAACTCGCGGCCAGCCTTTGACTTATGTGAGATAAATCCTGTTGCCGGATTAATGTGTTTAAGCAGATTGAAATGACGGCCTTGATAGTCGCGCACAGCACATACCACGTCAACAGGATTGAAGTGGGTGCCATGTTCAAACATGTATCTGGCAGTTGTGTCATTCATGTCGATTTGGGAGCTCTCGAGTATCTGCAACGACACGGAGCCATCAGGATTGAATGTACGGAATGGCCCTCCACCAGGTTCTCCAACATTCCTCACCATACCACAGACGCGCATTGGCCGATTCAGCTTTTTCCGAATGACAGTTATGAGTTCGGCATCCTCCAGATGTTTCAAGTCGGGAATATCGCACGAGAGGTCGTGACGCAGGAAACGAACCATATCCAGAATGTCATCGTGGGTGTATTCGACGGCATCTATCATATTGAGGTAATCGAAAGCTTTTTGTTGCATTGCCACCAACACGCCAGCCAGCAACTGTTTGTAGGTGACAGTGTCGGCTTTCAGGCTGTCGGGTACGACATTGTCGATGTTTTTGATGAAGATGATGTCGGCATTCAGGTCGTTGAGGTTCTCAATCAGTGAGCCATGTCCTCCAGGACGAAACAAGAGATTGCCATTCTCATCACGGAAGGGAGTGTTGTCGGCATTGACAGCGATGGTATCGGTGGAACTTTTCTGCTCAGAAAAACTGATGTCGTAACTGATGCCAAAACGTTGTGCATACGATGCCGCCTTTTCAGCGGCCAGGGATTGGAAGAGTGAAAGATGGTTGCCAGAAACAGTGAAATGAATCTGTGACGTATCATCGGCCGAAGCATAGAGGGCACTTTCCGCCAAATGCTCTTCGAACGGTGTACGCGTTTCGTCAGCGTAGCGGTGAAACAGGAGCAAGCCTTTGGGCAATAATCCGTAGCCCAACCCTTCGGGGCGCAACAACAATGCAACAATTTCCTTGTGACGCTGTTCGTCGATGAGGGCATTGATGTCTAATCCTTTGTTAGTGATGCAACACTCATTCAATTCGTCATAGAACGCAAACCGATGGATGTTGTCAAAGAATGTATGCTCAAATGCTGTTTTTGGAGTGGAGTGGTCGGCATCGAGAAATGCGAACAAATCCTTGAACATGCGCGATGCCGCTCCCGACGCGGGCACGAATTTCATGATCTGATGACGTTGCAAGCGATAGGTGTGCCAAATTTCCAAATATCTTTCCATTTCATCATCGGGAATCCTCATGATGCCATCGCCCACAACGGCGGCCCCTATCATGCGTAAATAAGGGAAGCCATCTTGAAACAATTTGAGTTGATGCAAAACAGTTTCTTCGCTTATCCCCTTCAATGCCAATAATGCCTTGTCTTTGTCGGTTCCATTCATTCTTCCGAGTTGTTTTTTTTACGTTACACTTTATAAATTTGCCAAAAATACAAAAAAAACATCATTGGGCGTCATGCATCAGAAAGAAAAAAGCTATCTTTACGCGAAAAAAGAAGAACAATGTCGGAAAACACTTTCTTTACAGCCGAAGAACAACACGATTTACCTGTGTTGTACAGGAAATTAATCGCTGTGTCATCGTGTGACATTGCCTCTTGCGATTATCGTCAGCTGAAAGCCCACATGACACATTGGCTCGCTGAAACACATCCCTCGCGCAATGTGTTCTGCATACATCCAATCATACACAATCTGCGGACGGCCATCATTGTGGCCGAAGAGATCGGACCGACACAATCGACCACCCTGGCCATCTTGCTTCGCGATTTTGTGAGGCAAAAATCATGCAGCGTAGATTTTGTAGAAAAGAACTATGGCAAAGATGTCACAAAGATCATTGATGGACTTTTGAAAATTGATGAGCTGTATTCGAGAAAACCTATTGTAGAATCGGAAAATTTCAGAAACCTTTTGTTGTCGTTCTCACAAGATGTGAGAGTGGTGTTCGTCATGATAGCCGACCGTGTGAACCTGATGCGACATATACGCGACACCGAAAACATAGAGGCACGTACACAGGTGGCCAATGAGGCCGCTTATCTGTATGCACCTCTGGCCCATAAGCTTGGATTGTACAAACTGAAATCGGAACTGGAGGACTTGAGTCTGAAATATACTCAACACGATGTATATTATGACATTAAGGAAAAACTGAACGCCACAAAGGCTGCACGTGACCGATACATTGCCAATTTCATCAAACCTATAGAAGACAAGCTCAAAGAGGAAAACCTTCAATTCCACATCAAGGGACGGACAAAGAGCATCCATAGCATCTGGCAGAAAATGCAGAAACAAAAATGCAGCTTTTCTGGTGTTTATGACTTGTTTGCCATACGCATTATCCTCGACACTCCTTTAGAGAAAGAAAAACAGGAGTGTTGGCAAGTGTATAGTGTGGTAACCGACATGTACAAGCCCAATCCCAACAGGCTGCGCGATTGGATCAGCATGCCTAAGAGCAATGGCTACGAGAGCCTGCACATCACTGTCATGGGTCCTGAAGGCAAATGGGTGGAGATACAAATACGTACGCAACGCATGGATGAGATAGCCGAGCGGGGCGTGGCTGCACATTGGCGATACAAAGGTGTGAAGGCCGAACAAACTTCGGACGAGATACTCACCAATATCCGTCAGCAACTCGAAAATGCCGCATCGGACAGCATGGAGGTGATGGACCAGTTCAAGTTGGAACTTTACGAGGATGATCTGTTCATCTTCTCACCCAAAGGCGACCTTTATAAATTACCCAAAGGCAGTACGGTACTCGACTTTGCCTTCAGCATTCACACCAAACTTGGCTGCCGGTGTGTGGGAGGAAAAGTGAACGGCAAGAATGTGACAATCCGGCAGCCGTTGAAATCGGGTGACCAAGTGGAAATCATCACTTCTACTACCCAGACTCCCAAACGCGACTGGTTGAAAATAGTTGCCACATCCAAGGCTCGGACAAAAATCCGTCAGTCGTTGAAGGAATTGGAAGCTCGGCAAACCCAGTTTGCCAAGGAAACCATTGAGCGCAAATTCAAAAACAGGAAAATTGAATTCGATGAAGCCATCATGATGCGTCTCATCAAAAAGATGGGCTATAAGGTGGTGACCGAATTCTATCAGGACATTGCCGATGAGCATCTTGATGTCAACGATGTGATAGACAATTATCTGGACTTGCAGCGAAAAGAGTCGGAACAGGTTGAATATGTACGTAGTGCTGAAAAATTCAACATGCCAACAACCGAAGGTCAGACTGGACATGATGATGTGCTTGTTATCGACGAAAACCTGAAAGGGGTAGATTTCACGCTTGCCAAATGTTGCAATCCAATCTATGGCGATGACGTATTCGGCTTTGTCACCATTTCAGGCGGAATCAAGATACACAGGAATGACTGTCCGAATGCAGCAGCAATGAAACGTAGATTTGGCTATCGCATTGTCAAAGCGCGCTGGGCCGGAAAGAGTTTGGGTAAGCAGTATCCGATACAGCTTCGGGTGGTTGGTCATGACGACATTGGCATCATTACCAATATCACGTCCGTCATCAACAAGGAAACCGGAGTCGTGTTGCGCAACATAAACATCAGCTCCAACGATGGCCTGTTTTCGGGTGTTCTCACCGTAATGGTGGACGACACAACGAAGCTCGAAATACTGCTGAAGAAAATACAAAGTGTGAAAGGCGTGAAACAAGTCAGTAGAAATTAATTCAATAACATTTTTACATAATGAAAAGAATCATTGTAGCTACTTTGATAGCATTATCGAGTGTGCTGGGTTATGCCCAACAGGAAGGACAGGCAAAAATCAAATTTGAAAAGGTGAAACACGATTTCGGCACTTTCTACGATTCCAATCCCAAGGTAAGCTGTACGTTCCATTTCACCAACGAGGGCGATGGACTGTTGGTAATTCATCAGGCCATTTCTTCGTGTGGATGCACCGTACCCGATTTTCCGATGGAGCCCATCAAGCCAGGCGATGGCGGTGACGTAACCGTCACATACGATGGCAAAGGACGCTTTCCTGGACATTTCAGGAAAACCGTTTCCATCCGTACCAACAGCAAGAAGGAATTGGTAAGACTGACCATCGAAGGAAACATGGAGCCAGCTGCAGCAGAACCAAAATAAATCATTGAATATCATAACGAAACAACTCATGGAAGAAACTAACAAAGAAGTCGGATTGCCCGAAAACGCATTCCGTCCACTCAAATCAGGCGAGGAGTATCACCCTTTGATGTCGCCCGACAAAAATTATCCCGAGATAAATATTTGGTCTGTCTCGTGGGGCATTGTCATGGCAGTTTTGTTTTCGGCCGCTGCCGCTTATCTCGGACTGAAAGTCGGACAAGTGTTCGAAGCTGCCATTCCCATTGCCATCATTGCGGTGGGTGTGTCGAGTGCAGCCAAACGCAAAGGCGCTTTAGGCGAAAACATCATCATACAGTCCATCGGAGCCTGTTCCGGAGTAATCGTGGCAGGAGCGATTTTCACTTTGCCCGCTCTTTACATCCTGAAAGACAAATATCCGGAAATGTCGGTGAACTTCATGCAGATGTTCATCAGTTCCTTGTTGGGAGGCGTGTTGGGCATCTTGTTCCTTATCCCGTTCCGTAAGTATTTCGTTCACGACAAACATGGCGAATATCCTTTCCCAGAGGCAACAGCCAGCACCCAGGTGCTTATCTCGGGTGAAAAAGGTGGAAGCCAGGCAAAGCCCTTGCTCATTGCCGGTCTGGTGGGTGGCCTTTATGATTTCATCGTCGCCACCTTCGGTTGGTGGAACGAGAATGTGACAACCCGTGTGTGTGAATGGGGCAGCATCATGGTCGACAAGGCGAAGGTGGTGCTCAAGATCAATACAGGTGCCGCAGTGTTGGGTCTCGGCTATATTGTCGGATTGAAGTATGCTTCAATCATTTGTGCAGGCTCATTGTTGGTTTGGCTAGTCATTGTACCAGGCATTCACCTGTTGTTTGGCGATACTGTGCTTAATATGTGGAATCCTGCCATTACCGACACAGTCAGTCAGATGAGTCCGGAACAGATTTTCAAGGAGTATGCCAAAAGCATAGGCATTGGCGGTATTGCCATGGCAGGTGTCATTGGCATCATTCGTTCATGGAGCATCATCAAGAGTGCCGTTTCATTGGCCTCAAAGGAAATAGGTGGGAAGAAAGCGGAAGAGAATCCCCTTCGTACGCAGCGCGATTTGTCGATGAAGATCATTGCCTTTGGCAGCATATTCACTTTACTTGCCACATTGCTGTTCTTCTATTTCGATGTGATGGACTTTAATGTGCTTCACACCATCATTGCCATCGTCCTTGTTGCCGGAATCGCGTTCCTGTTCACCACGGTGGCTGCCAATGCCATAGCCATTGTCGGTACGAACCCCGTGTCAGGCATGACTTTGATGACCCTTATCCTGGCATCCGTAGTGATGGTGGCAGTAGGGTTGAAAGGTCCTTCGGGCATGGTGGCAGCTCTCATCATGGGCGGTGTTGTTTGTACGGCACTCTCCATGGCGGGTGGTTTCATCACCGACTTGAAGATAGGCTATTGGCTTGGTTCCACTCCTGCCAAACAAGAAACATGGAAGTTCCTGGGAACATTGGTGTCAGCTGCCACGGTCGGTGGAGTGATTATTGTCATGGATAAGAGTTACGGTTTTGCATCCGGAAGCCTTGCAGCTCCTCAGGCCAATGCCATGGCGGCTGTCATCGATCCGTTGATGAATGGAGTCGGTGCTCCTTGGCTTCTTTATGGCATTGGTGCCGCATTGGCCTTGGTGCTCACCTATTGCAAGATTCCTGCCCTTGCTTTCGCTTTGGGTATGTTCATTCCCCTCGAGCTCAACCTCCCCTTGGTGGTTGGTGGAGCCATAAACTGGTTCGTATCGACCCGAACTTCCGACGAAAGCATCAACAAGGCTCGTAATGAAAAGGGCACACTGTTGGCTTCAGGTTTCATTGCCGGTGGCGCGCTCATGGGTGTAGTCAGTGCCGCCATGCGTTTTGGAGGCATCAATCTTATCGATGAGTCGTGGTTGTCCAATCCTTTGAGCGAGCTGTTGTCGTTGGTGGCATACGTTTGTCTTATCGTATTCCTGGTAAAGGCATCCATGAAAATATCAAAACGATAGGTGATTGTGAATGTCATGACGACGAAATAGCGGCTTTTCCTGCGAATCAATCAAAAAAAACGATGTGGATTTATGTCGCATCGTTTTTTTTATTAACTTTGCACCGCCAATACGGGTTATTGGCATAAAATTCAAATCATTTAACAAATTTATTTAAACAACAAACAAATGGCAACAAAAATCAGATTGCAGCGTAACGGTCGTAAGAACTATGCTTTCTATGCTATCGTTATTGCTGATGCAAGAGCTCCACGTGATGGTAAATTTACTGAGAAGATTGGTACCTACAATCCTAACACCAATCCTGCCACAGTGGATTTGAATTTCGAACGCGCAATGTATTGGGTCGGCGTTGGTGCACAACCTACCGACACTGTACGCAACATCCTCTCGCGCGAAGGAGTGTACCTGAAGAAACATCTCTTGGGTGGTGTCGCAAAGGGCGCATTCTCTGAGGAAGTGGCTGAGCAGAAGTTCAATGCTTGGAAGAACGACAAGCAGAAAGGTCTCGATGCCATTGCAACCAAACTGGCTGCCGACAAGAAAGCCAATGAAAAAGCTCGTTTGGATGCCGAAAAGCAGATAAACGAAGCTATTGCACAGAAGGTTGCTGAGAAGAAGGCTGCTGAAGCTGCTGCCAAGGCTGAAGCAGAAGCTGCTGCCAAGGCTGAAGAAGCTGCCGCTGAAGCTCCTGCCACTGAGGCTCCTGCTGTTGAAGCTTAAAACAAGTTTTCAGAATGAATCGATAAGGGTGTACCAATTTAGGTGCACCCTTATTTGATTACGGCTCAACAACAACTTGTAGCACCATAGTTCATTCACCACACTATAAAGTGCAAAAGTCAAGATTTTGGTTATGTTCATTGTTGTAGCTCATTCGAGGTATGGTTTATGACTGATTTTTGCGCCCCAAAAAGTGTGAAATTCTAAATTTGTTGCTACCTTTGCCCTGTCATTGCTACGGCTTTTATTAACAATCAGGTTTTCAGCATTGAGATAAGCAAGAAACCAAACATGGCAAAAAAACAAGCACTTTTGTTGTTCAACAACTTATTATTACATTTAAATTAACCACGTTATGGATCTTATGACAATGAAAAAAACATTCTACCTTGCAGAGATAGCAGCATTCATGTTGGCATTGACCGGCTGTAATAAGGATGACATTGAACCAACTCCAGAAATGGAGATTCCAGATATAATTTTCGATACCGATTTAGGCAACAGCACAGACGATGTTTTTGCCATGCAAGCCTTGTTTGCCTATCAGGATGCAGGCTATTGCCGAGTGAAAGGCGTAATGCAAAGCAGGAAGTTAGAGAAAGCGAAACTACTTATTGATCAGTTCATGCATTATTATAATGCCGACAATGTGCCTTTGGGACTGGTTGAAGGCGAACAGCAGTTTTTTGAAATGATTCCTTATTATCAGTTAGCCGATTCAATCAAGCAAGATGGCAAGCCACTGTTTGAGCCTACTGGCATTCCTCTCTCAAACCGCCTGCCAGCTTGGAAACTGTATCGTAAATTGCTGAGCGAAGCCGATGACAACAGCATCTCGATAGTCTGTGTGGGTATGTTTACCAATTTGGGCCTATTGGTCAGTTCCAGTGCCGACGAGTATTCCACACTTTCCGGCAAAGAACTGATTAAGAAGAAAGTGAAAAGGCTCGATTTGATGGGAGGTTGTTTCTCGCCCATTCCGCTTCGTTACACCGAGGCAGGCAAACCGAAAATGCTCGAAGCAGAGTATAACATTTCTGGCGACATTCCTTTGGCACAAAAAGTAATCAACGACTGGCCTACAGAGATACATCTGTTCCCTCTGGAAGAAGGCTTGAACTTTCCCTCGGTGCACGATGAAATTTTGGCACAGTACGCCTCGAAGCCAAACAGTCCCATATACCAAATATACAGTCGCTACAACGAATGGGCCAAAGGAGATGTTGGTCAATACTTGTGGGACGTTATCACGATGTTCCACACCATCTTGGGAGAAGACTATTTTGATTGCAGTCCTACCGGAAACATTAGTGTCAATGATAAAGGCAAGACCGAATTCACTGCCGTTCCGAATGGAAACGCCCATATCATCAGCATGAACATCACATGCGACTATTTCATTTGGAAGGCTTTAGACTATATTGCCAACTATAAATTATAGCCATTGCAGCAATTGCCCTTTCTGGATGTTCTGGTGGTCCGCCTTATCGCTCTATTGCAAGGGTGTTGACTGCTTGCTCAGTGTTGTTGGATGCTTTTGGTGGTTGCTTATTACACCAGCGCTTGTATTGGGCATATCGGGACAACACATCACTGACGAATTGGTAAGTGTAGCTGTTGCAGAATAATGACACGTTTCCTTCCCACACTTCAGGATCGCGCTTTGACAAGGTAGTGTTATGCTGTGCTTTGATGATATTGCCCAATCCAGTGTTGAAGGAAGCAATGACGAATTTCAGTCGTTCATCCTCGTCCATGATGTATGAGAAAGAGCGAAACAGCTTTTTTACCAAGATTGCCCCTGAATGGATGTTGGTCGATGCGTCCATCAGGTCAGGGATCTTCTCGCCAATGGGTTGAGCATACATAGGCATGATTTGCATCAGTCCCTGTGCCCCCATCCGCGACACAGCCATCGAGTCGAATTTTGATTCCACATAGGCAAATGCCGCCAATAGCCGCCAATCAAGCTGTTGGGCTGAAGCGTGTAGCTGAAAAAGACTGTCGAAAGGCGAAATGATGCCTTGCTGACGGTCTAACAATGCTGTGCGTTGGATGCGTGTGGCACGTTCGGTTTCGTTGTACACATCAAGGGCAGGGTGAAGCCGTTGCCAGCGGACAAGCTTTTGCCATAGCCTGTCGGCAATGGGTGCAGTGTCATCCCGCCAAATGTCGGTGTTGGGCTTCAGGAGTATCTGACAACCAATCACCGCCAAGACAGTAACCAATATGATGATAGATGAAGCCGACCTCATGAATTACAGTTGCTCACATTCATTGATCCACATAGCAGCCGATGCATCGCTTGGCATGTGCCAAGCACATCGTGGCGACAAACTGATGGGTGTCACTTTAGGTCCATCAGGCATACATGAGCGTTTGAACTGCTGAGAGAAGAATCGACGGCAGAACGCCGTCAGCCAATGCCTGATTATGTCATTGCTGTATCGGGGCACAAACGCCTCAACGGCAAGTTGGTAGATGCGGCGAGGGCGATAGTGGTTCCTGACGGTGTGCCAAATGAAAAAGTCATGAAGCTCATAAGGTCCCACCAGCGACTCTGTTTGCTGCTTGATGTTTCCTTGTTCGTCGGTAGGTGTCAATTCCGGGCTGATGGGAGTAGCCACAATGTCGGTCAGCGTGTCTCTTACCGTCATGTCGGCAGTGCTGGCTGCCACCTGTTTCACAATATGCTGCATCATGGTCTTCGGGATGCTGGCATTGACGCTATAGTTCGACATGTGGTCGCCATTGTATGTAGCCCATCCGAGGGCAAGTTCGCTCAGGTCGCCTGTTCCTACCACCAGTGCGCTCTCCTGATTGGCAACGTCCATGAGTATCTGCGTCCGCTCACGTGCCTGTGCGTTCTCGTAGGTCACATCGTGATTCTCCACATCGTGTCCTATGTCAGCATAATGTTGCAGGCATGCTTGGCGAATGCTGATTTCCTTTATGGTAATTCCCAAGGCCCTCATCAGTGCCATTGCATTATGGAAGGTTCGGTCAGAGGTTCCGAATCCAGGCATCGTAATGCCGATGACTTGTTCACGAGGATAACCCAGTTTGTCGAATGTACGTACGCTCACCAGAAGTGCCAAAGTGGAGTCGAGACCACCCGAAATGCCTACTACCACCTTTTGTGCATGAGCCTGAATGAGTCGTTTAGCCAATCCCGCCATTTGTATGTTCACAGCCTCTTCGCACCAAGCGCCTATCTCTTCGTGTAAGGGGAGAAACGGATTGGCCGACACGTCGTTGTATGCTGACGGTGTGCAATCCAATGGGAGAAACGACAGGTTAGCGATGGCATTGTCGATCGGACACACGGCCGTCACCATCTGCTCTTCGAAACTGAATGGCATGGAGTCCGCCACACATTCTCCATGGTCGAAAATCAAGGCTTCGCCAGGATAGACCACATCCGTGGTCGATTCGCCGAAGCCACATGAGGCAAGCGCATAGACACAATTGGCCGAACGTTCCGACAGCTGTCTCCGCAAGGCCTTTTCATGTCCCGTACAAGCCGTCTCCGCACACAGATGCAACATCACCTTGGCATCCGTATTGGCAGCCTCCCCACCTATTATGACATGGCACTTCACTCCATCCACCTCGATGTCGCCACCCGTATTTCTGAAAATCCGGATAATCTCACCGCGACGTATCACTGCCACACAGTTGTCATATCCTCGTCCTTCACGTCTCATCGGCAGACCTACCAGCAGAGTCGCGTCGGTAGCCGTGGTTTGTGCCACAATTGTGTCAAGTGCTTCCAATGCTTTTTCGAGCAACAATTCCTGCTCGAAAAGCACACCGCACGAACAACCGCTGACACACAATTCCGGCAGCAACAACACATCAACATTCATCGAAGCAGCTTTACCCATCATGCCAATGATGGCCTGACCATTACACTGGCAATCGGCAACCGACGTTTGGGGTGTGCCGACAGCAATTTTCAAACTTGTCTTTCTCATTTTTCTTCCTATGTAGATACACCCTGCTTATCAGGCATATCGTCTGATTCTTTTGGAGTGGAATTTCCAATGCAAAGATAGGGCGATTATACGGTACCTAAGCTTAACATCATGTAAAAAAAAACCTATTTTCGATAATTTAACATGAAAATTGATTGGATTTTGTGGTTTCAAATGAAAAAGCATTATATTTGCAACGAAAATAAAATTGTAATAATTACAATCTTGAAACAATAATGAATACGGTCGATTATCTGCAACATCACGACATCAAGCCATCCGTCCAGCGCTTGGCCATCATGGACTATTTGCAATCGCATTGCACACATCCTACTGTCGATGAAATATTTACCGCATTATCGCCGCAGATGCCTACCTTGTCGCGTACCACGGTTTACAACACCCTGAAGTTGTTTGTTCAGATGGACGTTGCCCGAATGTTGACAATCGACGAGAACAACATCCACTATGATGGTTGCACCACACCACATTCCCATTTCCATTGTAAGCGATGCGGAAAGATACTCGACATAAGTCACCTCCCCTGCCCTATTTCCGACCTTTCGCCCGAAGGGCTTGTCATTGATGAGGTTCATCTATATTACAAAGGGGTTTGTCCGGCTTGTCGTGAATCAGGCAAGTCGGATATAGAGCAGGAATGATTCTTCGGATTTTTTTTAACTACTTATTTTATACTACTTATTACTAACCTTTTAAATTATCAGTAAAATGAAAAAGTTTATTTGTTCAGTTTGTGGTTTTGTGTATGAAGGAGAAGAAGCTCCTGCAAAGTGTCCTCAGTGTGGCGTACCCGCTTCAAAATTCAAGGAATTGGTCGAGACAGGCAAGATAGAGTTCGTTCAGGAACACGTGATCGGCATTGCCAAGGAATATGGTGTCGATGAAGAGATGGTCAAGGATCTCAATGCCCATTTCAATGGTGAATGTACCGAAGTAGGCATGTATCTGGCCATGAGCCGTCAGGCCGACCGTGAAGGTTATCCTGAAGTAGCCGAGGCCTTCAAGCGTTACGCTTGGGAAGAGGCAGAGCATGCAGCCAAGTTTGCCGAGTTGCTGGGCGATGTCGTATGGGACACCAAGACCAACCT
>DCGR01000023.1:18990-23007 GCA_002315285.1 Bacteroides sp. UBA1773
TCCACGACACTGTCCATGAAATGGCCAAGGATGAAGCACGTCATGGAAAAGGCTTTGAAGGACTCTACAACCGCTATTTCAAGAAGTAAGGTCATCGGAATGTATCCATCAATGCGCGAGGCACCTGCCTGCCGGCAGGCAGGCAGGCGGTGGAGCGGAACTACCATCAGACAAGGTGAAATCGCGCAAGCGATACTGCCAGCTGGGCGAAGAGGGGAAGAAGTTCTTCCCCTCTTTTATTTTGCCGCACTTATGCATAAAACCCCAAAATGCAAAAGTGCATTTTTAGTGATGGTTATCATTTAACCATCACTTGACGTGTTCTTGACTTACGACAATTTGGGAAATGTCGGATTTCCATTCCTTGGAATAGCCGAATGATGATTTTCCGACTATTTTTAAGGACGTTATTTTTTTATCATTACTTATTTCACTACTTTTGTGGCACATTAATGTTCGGAAAATTACGATGAAAGCAAATATGGTTTCATTACAGGCTGTGGAGCAGATAGTGCGCGATGCTTCAAGACTGATGCGAGCCACCCATTTTGAAGTGATGCAAAAGGGAGGATGTACCAACCTTGTCACTTCGGCCGACATCGCCGTGCAACAATATCTTTGTTCGCATCTTCAGCCTCTTTTGCCTCATGCCGACCTCATTTGTGAGGAAGGCGACTTCCAAGCCACATCCTCATCGTTGGTATGGGTTATCGACCCTATCGACGGGACCGCCAATTTTGCACGTGGACACCATGATTGTGCCATTTCCGTGGCACTTGTGTCCGGTGCATCACCAGTGCTGGCTGTTGTATATGCCCCATTCTCCGACCTGCTCTACACAGCCGAGGCAGGCAAGGGAGCCCGCTGCAACGGTCGGCCAATGGCAGTGTCCCACCGTACTTTGTCCGAGGCCCTGGTCTGTGGAGGATTCAGTTTGTACGACAAGAGCCTGTCACCACTTTGTTGGCAAGTGTTCGGACAACTGTTCCATTCGTGCAACGACTTTCGTTGCATCGGTTCGGCAGCCCTCGGACTCAGTGCATTGGCGGCAGGGCAGTACGACATGTTTTTCGAAATACGCCTTAGTCCATGGGACTACGCGGCAGCCCAGTTGCTCATTACCGAGGCAGGTGGCATTGTCACCACCCTTCAGGGCGCACCACTCACCTATGACAAGCCCCAGGCGGTAATAGCAGCCAACAACGGGGAAAACCACAGGTTGCTGCTTTCCACTATCCACAATTTTTCGGACCGCTGACACATCCTTACCGAAGCGTCACACGACACCACACCCGGGGTAAGTCAGAAAATGCGAATCCAACCATCACAACGACACTTCACATGAAAAAACCCATCCTCTCATTCATCGTAGTAGCATTGGCTACGGGCCTTTGGTCGCAGCCTTCATCCCACAATCCATTACGCCATGCATCGCATGATCCCTCACTTGTCCACAACGTCCAGCTCCCTACCGACTGGAATGTCAATTCGTGGAGCGTCAGTTCCTCGATTCCGTTTGTCGACAATTCGAAAGTCAGTGCAATCGCCGCTTGTGCCGATACGGCATACGTGGGCGGACAGGAGGGCAATTTCGTGTATAAGCTTGCGCTCGACAAAGAGGGAAAGTTGGCATACTATGGCCAGTCGGAACCATTCGGCCCGGAATCTTCGGGAGTCAAGTGCATCGTGGTGAATGGCGACTATCTGTATGTCTGCTCCAGAGGCAACGGCTACGGATTGCACTTCGATTATAAAGTGCCCGACTATCTTGCGCCTTTTGAGGATAGCATCGGTTTTTCCTCCGTAGAGAAAGAGGGCGATGTCATCGCCGAAATCACCGACGATCCATGTCCGTCGCGGTGGCTCAAGTCACTCAGGGTCCATAAGGGCGAAGCAATGGGCCATCTCACTTATTCGCAGAAGGTTCCACAGGCCAGCAACGATGCCGAGTTCATTTTCTGGCTGAAAGTGAGGCAATCCCGTGCATTTCGCATACTCCTTATCAAAGACGTACTCGCTGTAACGATCGACAACCATGGCCACATGGGGCTTTCGGCCAAGCAAAACGATGCCATGAGCCAATATGTCGTCCATGATGAATGGCTGAACGTAAAGCTGACGGCCCACGATGGGAGAGCCTCGCTGAGTGTTCGCGGTGCGGAGTGTCCCGACGAATGGACCGACGTTTGCAACACCCCCATCAGCTCATTCAGCTACGACAGCGTGTGTCTCGGGATTGAAGCACGGGGAGCAGTCGATGTCTTACTCGACGACTATGCCTATTGCAAGAGCCACATCGACGACAACTGCTACATAAACGGTCAGCTCACCATCCTAGACCGAAGGTCGCTCTCGGTTGTCAACAGCTACAAGCTCAATCTGCGGTGCCTGTCCATGTACAAGGACGGCAACCACCTATACCTTGGAATGATTGGTGGCATCAATGCCTACGACATCAGCCAGCCAAGCCAGCCACGACTTGTGGGAACATTCCGTGATCCGGTCCACCGATACTGGAGCTATCCACCCAAAGAGAAAGCCACGTATCAATACCGTGTGCCTGGGCAGGAATTCCAGCGCATGGACATGATGCAGTTGCCCGATGGACGCAAACTCCTCGCTGGCGGAAGCGACACCCACGGCGTCACGCTGGTAGATGTGTCCGACCCTACCAAGCCAACTCTGTTCAGCAATCTCGACACCACCCCCATAGTGCCCATCAAAGAGAACCCGAATGGACAACGAGCCTACATCGAATGGGGCGTCAATTGTGAATACCCCTACATTTACACCACCGTGGCCACACTTCATTCCCTTGTGCACAACGAATATTATTCTGGAAAGCACACACCCCTCTCGCCCACTCCGATCACTTATGGCCTGAAGGTGTACGACCTAAGCGATTCAAGTGCGGTCAAGGACACACTGGTTCTTGCACCGTCCGAGTATCGCACCACCCACCTTGCAAAGGATGGCGACTCATACCCCAACCTGATTTGCAGGGTCGGCGACACGATGTTTCTCAACTTTGGCGACCAAGGCATTGCGGCATTTCGTGCGGCAGGATTCCAGTCATCGTTCGTTGGCATCATCCGGATGCCTGCTCCCGGCCGAATCCGCTACATAGCCCCCTTCCGTAATCGACTGCTTGCCGGCGACGGAGCCGTATCCGGACCCTGGACGGCGTGCAACATCTATTGTCTGGAACAACAGCCATCAGTTACCCAATCCGAAAAACAGTGATTCCTTGAAAAAACGACAAGCAACGACATGAAACTCCACAACTCAATTCCAATCTCCCTCACAGGGGTTCTCACCCTCATGTTACTGATGGCATGTCAGAACCATTCAGAGTCCACCAATTCCCAAACGCCCAAGAAAGTCATTGTCGATTCCGACATGGTGCTCTCGTTCGACGATGGAGTGGCCTACCTCATGATGCTGGGTAGTCCGCAAACCGAAGTGGTTGGTGTCACCACCGTTACCGGCAACACATGGGCACAAGAAGGATTGGCCTACGCGATACGCCAGTCAGAAGCGGTCGGAGCCTCCTCCGTGCCCCACATAGGCGGTGCGTCCTACCCTCTGCGTAAGAATCGCCTTGCCACGTTCCATGCCGAGGTCGATGCCAATCCGGGCCCCGATGCCGATTGGCGTGGAGCCGTAGGGAGGCCCGAAGTGACCGATTGGAAAAGTTTCTACACCTCTACTTTCGGCGAGCCACCCACCTATGCAGCCACTCACTGCGATGCCTCCGAATTCATTGCCCAGCAGGTGTTGCAGCATCCAGACGAAGTGACGCTCTTGGCCATAGGTCCCTGCACCAACATAGCCAATGCCCTGCTGAAGCATCCCGAAATGGCATCGCTGACCAAGGAAATCGTCTATATGGGTGGAGCAGTGTTTTGTGAAGGCAACATCACGCCACAAGCCGAATCCAACATCTTCTACGACCCCGAAGCAGCCGCCATTTGCCTTCGCGCCCCATTTCCACGTCAGACACTCGTAAGCCTCGTC
>DCGR01000023.1:23021-23409 GCA_002315285.1 Bacteroides sp. UBA1773
ACCTATGCAACACCGTCAAGATGGACTATCAGCAATATTTCCGGATTTACGATTCGTTGGGCGAAGGGTTGAAAGCCATCTTCAGGCAACAATACATCTATCCACGATTCAAGGAAAATCCACAGTTCCAGTCGTTGGTGTGGGACCTCATCAGTGCCGCCATAGTGGTCGATTCGTCCATCATCACCCAATATCGTGACGTACGTATCGATGTGGACGACAATCCATCTTCGCCCAGCTATGGCAACACGTTTGTCACTCCCGATTCCACACGTCAGTCCCTGCGCATCCCCCTCAGCCTTGATTGCAGCCGCTTTTGGAAAATCGTCGAGAGCGCCTGCCGGCAGGCAGGCGGCGGAGCGGAGCGACCATCCGAAAAGGTGGAATC
>DCGR01000046.1 GCA_002315285.1 Bacteroides sp. UBA1773
GACCTGGTCGTTCCGGCTCCTGCCCGAATGGATTTTCTTTCCCACGTCATTGAGCTTTCGCGTCAGCATCAACTCCACCTGAGAGTGCACATCCTCTATCTCATCCTCAATGACAAATTTCCCATCCTTTGCGAGCCGATAAATTGCCTTGAGTTCCCGTAACAACACATCAAGTTCATCAGCAGTAATCAGACCGATGCTCTGCAACATCGTAATATGGGCCATCGACCCAAGTACGTCAAAAGGAGCCAGATAAAGATCAAGTTCACGGTCTTTTCCCACCGTGAACCTATCTATCTCAGCATTCACCTGCACGGATTTTTCCCAAAGTTTAGTTGCCATTACTGATAATTTACGATAGCCAACATATCCGCCATTTTCTCCACACCCTCTCGCAAAGGCTTATTGAGCATAGGTTTCATAAGCATATTGAGTTCTGCACGCAAAGTCACTTTCAGTTTGGCACGACTCTCGTCGATAGGCAACATCTGGATCCACAGATTCACCGGTATCGGAGTGTTCTCGCCCTGGAATTTCAAACACTTGCATGGTTCCCGCCCAATGATGCGCAGAGTGAAACTGAATCCCTGTACATTGACAGTAAGACTGTCACGATCGAAGGTCAGGTCCTTTATCTTGTCTGCCACTTCCTCTGGCATATTTCCCAAGCGTTCCTTCAGCGTGGCCAAATGGTTCAGATCCTCTAACTGATTGTAAACCTGTTGCTGGGTAAAAGGCACGACTTTTACACTACTTTCATATTGTTCCATGTCACATCATTGTTTTTTCACATCCCAGTGGGCAGGATCCTGCCGCCAAGCATTCAGTACTGGCACATCCTCCTCGTTAATATATTCGGTTCGCAATGCCACATCCAACACGGCCTCATAGTTGGTCAAAGTAATCAAATTGACTTTTGCCTCCTTAAAGGCCTCGATAGCGACAGGAAATCCATAAGTGTATGAAGCAACCATACCTATCACTTCACATCCGTCCCGACGAATCGCATCTACAGCCTTCAGACTGCTTCCACCCGTTGAAATCAGATCTTCGATGACAACGACTTTCATTCCCGGGCGCAAATCACCTTCAATAAGATTTTCCAAGCCATGGTCCTTAGGGGTGGAACGCACATACACAAAGGGCAAATCAAGTGCATCCGCGACCAACGCTCCCTGCGGGATGGCTCCAGTAGCCACACCGGCAATTGCGTCAACCTGAGGGAAACGTTCAAGAATAATCCTACAGATTTCTATTTTCACAAAGTTGCGCAACGCAGGGTACGACAATGTCTTACGGTTATCACAATAAAAAGGCGATTTCCAACCGGAAGCCCAGGTGAACGGATTGGCAGGCTGCAATTTGATGGCTTTGATTCTGAGCAGTTTCTCAGCGAATAATTTCTCTACGTTTTTCATAACAGTATTCCTTAAAACAGCGAAGTTTATCTTTTTCGAAATGCAAAGATATGGATAATGTGGCAATCCAAGGCTATTTTTTGTTTTTTTTCACATATCTGCCGCAACAGACAAGGTCAATACGCTGATTCTAAGCCGTGGAATCTTGTTGCATGCATCCGCACAGGCAACCACAGTAGCCCCCGTCGTCATTACATCATCAACGAGGAGTATGTGCTTGCCCGTCAGCTCTTCTGGCGAACGACATTCAAAACCATCCTGTAAGTTTTCCCATCGTTGCACCTCACTTTTAAGGGTTTGTGTTTCTGTATTGCGTTTTCGGACCAGAATGTCTGTCCTCATGGGAATATTTGTCACCAAAGATATTCCTTGGGCCAACTGTTCGCTTTGGTTGTACCCACGCTGTTTCAAACGACTCTTATGAAGAGGCAGCGGGACTATGAAGTCAATACCGGCAAAGAAAGAGGATCCTTGGAGGTCTTTTGCCATACATCGTCCCATAAAAACACCTAATCGGGCATTCCCCTTATATTTCAGATTTGCGACCAACGTGCTCACCATCCCTTTCTTATGGTAACGCAAATAAGCGGATGCTCTTTCCAAAGGCATCTTTCCCCATAGATTTTTCTCGATATCGTTATCCTTTTGCAAATGCAAGTTAGTGCGTGGGAGTCGGATGAGACATTCCGCACACAAAAAATTCTCACTACTCGATAAGGCTTGTCCACAAACGACACAGTAGCGTGGAAATACGTAATCCATGATGTCATTCAGCCAACCCATCATTCAGTAGCTGTCTCAAAAAGCCGTTCATGCAAACAAGCCAGTACATCAGCCATTTCGAAACCACGGCTCAAGGCGAAACGAATGAGTTTTCCGTTTCGTTCATATTCCGATTGGGCCGTCACAGTACGGGCTTTGGATAAGAGCAACCGCTTCAAAGCATCAGCATAAGCGGTTTCATCTATTTCGTCGAGAGCTTCATCAATAACCGTGGACTCGATTTGCTTCAGCCGAAGAGACTGGGCTATTTTGACCTTTCCCCAGTTCTCGAAACGAAACTTGTCGCGCACAAAAGCCCGGGCATACCGACAATCATCAAGATACCTTTCGTCAACAAGATGACGCATGATGTTGTCCACATCCGAAGGACCCACGCCCCAGTCTTGCAATTTCTTCCTGAGTTCATACTCACAATGTTCGCTTTTGGCGCAATACGATTCCGCTTTGCTACGAGCCTGCTCTTTTGTGATATCTGTTCTCATCTCACCGCTTTTATCATACGGTTCTTACCAAACATGTCCTGCCGAAGCAAAGTGTCTGAATATCCTTTCATCTGAAGGAGTCTGCACACCTCGTGACCGAACCTTTCGTTGATTTCGAAATATATCAGTTTGGGCTGCAGATCCGCTATCTGCCTATAAAAGCGCAAAGGATCGTCGTCCGACACAAACAACGCCAATTCGGGCTCATATCGCAGCACGTTTGATGACATTCCGCTACGCTCTGACCCGCACACATAAGGCGGATTGCTGACAACTATGGCGTCGCGTATCAAATCGGCACAGAACACGTCTTTTTGCAGGAAATCGACATGTACACCATTATGCCGGGCATTTCTCCTTGCCATCGCCACAGCCTCCGCTGACACGTCCCATGCCTCGACATGAGCATCAGGCAAATATTTCGCCAGACTGACAGCAATACAACCACTACCTGTTCCGATATCCACAATCTTACATGCCAGATCCTGCAAGTCGCGTATTACCCATTGCACCAGTTCCTGGGTTTCGGGACGAGGGACAAGCACATGCCTGTCCACAAAGAATTGCAACTCACAAAACCATTCATGGCCCACAACCTGCTGAATGGGTTCGTGTTGCAACAAGCGCACGAGCAGCCTATCGCACGCCATGCGCTCTTGCTCATCCAATGTACGTTCAGTCGCACCATATAGTTCTGATGTCGTAAACTGGAATACCTCCGTCAGCAGCCATTTCACCATCGATGACGCTTCTGCACGAGAATACAAAGCCATCAGTTGCTGCAGCAAACGCGAATATTCAGGATTCATACCCCCAAAGGACGTACATGCTACGTCATTTCACTGGTTGGTATGTGGTCGTTTCTATAAGACGGCGCAAAGTGTTTTCAATCTGTTGCCCATTCACCATCAAGTAAGCATGTTTGCCATTTTCACAGGGGGTGAATGTACTCCTACCCTGTTCGTCGATGTTCACCTTGCCCCAAGGAGACAAGCTGAAATATCGGTCAGAAGCTTCAGCGGCATAAAGCGAAGCGATGACATCCCAAGTCGGACGGTCGTAGGGCATTTGAAGATAATGTTTATAACCCTCGGCAACCGGATTTGCCTTTGCCCAGCTAAAACCGCTGTCGATCGTGGCAGCAGGATACATAATGGCTGTCCCCACCTCATACGGAGTGAAAACCACAGGAACAGGACTGTTGTCGAACACGAATTTTGCCGCAGGCACATTCTGCTCGACATTATACTCCGCATGATCGGTGTCCTTGAAATCGCAAGCCATAATCGAGAAGAGACGGACCTTCTGACGAACAAGCTCCATACCCGTCAAAGACGAATATTCATCCGCGGGAGATTCCAACAAACTGGCGATATTGGTTGAGAAGCCCACCGACACGATGATGGTCGATGAATCGGGTAGGGTTGCCAATGTCTTTCTATACAGGCTGACAGCCTCCGGTATCTCCTCGTTTTTCAACGCAGGATAAGCAAACACCGGGGTGCCATCGGGATTTTTCATGGCAAGCACCTTGCCCGCATAATCAGGATTTGCATCATCATCCAACGGAGTGCCACTTACTTGTCCCACGGGAATCTCTGGATGTCCATAGAAACAATTCACGAGATGGACATATTGGGGTGCCGAATAACGAGCCTTGTTGCAGCAAACAGCCCGAAGATTAATGACGTCTGCATCATGATAATGAAGAAGCAAAGCCAAGGCCAATGCATCATCCACATCATTACCCATGTCGGTCTCAAAAATCACATTAGTGACATCTGACGACTTACGGTTAGAACACGAACACACAAGTAGCAACATCAGAACTACAAATACAGACTTTTTCATACAGCAAATGTTAAATGATTCGTAAATTTAGGATAAAATTGTCACAAAAGTATAAAAAAAATGCACTTATCAAGGGGAAATGACACTTTTATACCTAAATAAACATAAAACTCATGGCAAATTGAACCTTTGAAAAAAAAACTTCCTAATTTTGCAGTTTGAAACAAAACGCGTATAAAGAATCGTATGAAAAATAGGTTACCAGGGATTGTTGTCGGCATTGCAATTTGCATTGCATTAGCAACTTCGTGTATGAGAAATGATACGACTATCAGCTATAGCCCGAATGCAAGCATACAAGGGCTCGGATTCGACACCATCATAACCTCTCACATATTATCCGCAACTGTCACCACCCGAGACACCATCTACGGCAAATACTACCCTTTCGTAATCGACCAAAACAATGCTCTGATCTACAATCTCGATTCCCTGCCTTTAGGGACCAGTGTCAGAAGTGTGAAGATCAATGTTTATGCAGACACCGAATACATCACCTATCCAGAACGCCAAGACACACTTTGGCAAAGTACTGACACCATTAACTTTACCAATCCTTTAAAACTTCGCGTATATTCGTATGCAGGAGCTTTCGGACGTACTTATACGGTAAAGATCAATGTACACCAAGTGCATCCAGACTCAATGACTTGGAGTTGTATGGAGGGAGAGATGCCAGAAAAGCTACGCGACTATAATCCGCAGTATTTAGCCTACCGATTGAAAACCGACCCATCCATCATTCGCGAGACAACCATTTCCCCACTATTCGCCGGATATACGAATGTCATGAGCAAGTTGAGCACCGAATCGGAATGGTCAACACTGACAACCGACACCGAGTTGGCAATGCCTGCCCTCTACGATGTGTCCTTCTTCCTTTTCGACGATGCCCTGTTTGCTTTTGGTGGAGCAGGCCTGATTGATGAGTCATTGACAGGATTCGACCATTTTTACATGTCCACCGACAACGGCATCAGTTGGCAAGTGGCAAAACACATGACATTTCCTCAGTCACTGATTGAGGCTTACACAGGCAAGGACATGCGTATCAAAGCAGCAAAAGATGAAGATGACTATATTTGGATTGCGCTGGAAGGCGTGAACAAAGTATGGCGTGGAAAACTCAACAGACTCACATTCGTTAATTGACAGTCTTCCTTCCCAGCACGACATGACCAACTTAGAGCAAATAGACAAGACCCGTATTCCGCAGCATGTAGCCATCATCATGGATGGCAACGGGCGTTGGGCTCAACAACGAGGGAAAGAACGTTGTTGCGGTCATCAGGCTGGTGCCGAGACCGTCAATAAGATAACTGAAACAGCCGCATACTTAGGGGTCAGATACCTGACGCTCTACGCTTTCTCCACCGAGAACTGGAACCGTCCGGAATTTGAGGTCCAAGCACTGATGCAACTGTTCATCGATTCACTCAAGGAAGAAACCTTGATGAAAAACAATTTGCGTTTTCGGGTTATCGGCGACAAGGAACGTCTTCCGCTCAATGTTCGTGAAAGCATCAACCGCTGCGAAGCCGATACCAGCTCGAACACTGGCATGACGCTTGTTTTGGCATTGAGCTATTCCTCCAAATGGGAACTGACAAACGCCATGAGACTTCTGGCCGAACAAATACAAGAGGGGAAAATCCGTCCTTGCGACATCAACGAAGAAAACATCAGCCAACAGTTGGACACGGCATTCATGCCAGATCCCGACCTGCTTATTCGCACAGGGGGTGAACTCCGCCTGAGCAACTACCTGTTATGGCAATGTTCTTATACGGAACTCTATTTCTGCGACACATTTTGGCCCGATTTCAGTGCCAATGATTTCTACGATGCAATTATCGACTATCAACATAGGGAACGACGCTATGGCAAGACAAGAGAACAAATTCAATAATCAACATATACAATTCATGAAGTTTCGCAAACTGAACATATTACTGACATTCTTGTTTTTCAGTTTTAGCCTGAATCTGGTAGCACAAGATGTTGTCGAAGAAGAAACCATAGAGAATCCGGAAATCCTCTATTCATCAACACCTAAAAAATACGAGATTGCAGGCATCAAAGTCGAGGGTGTCACCAATTACGAAGATTATGTATTGATAGGCCTATCAGGACTCTCTGTAGGTCAGACCATCAAGATTCCAGGCACCGACATAACTACAGCCGTAAAACATTATTGGCGACATGGCTTGTTTTCCGATGTCCGGATCTCGGCCGACAAGATTGTGGGCAACAAAATATACTTGAAAATATTCCTGACCCAGCGCCCACGTGTTTCCGACATTCATTTCAATGGCGTGAAGAAAAGTGACCGAGAAGACCTTCAGGCAAAGCTTGGCTTGGTGAAAGGCAGCCAAATCACGCCAAACATGGTTGACCGTACCAAAATCATCATCAAGAAGCACTACGACGAGAAAGGATTCAAAAATGCACAGGTCGATATCGTAGAGCGTCCGATAGCCGGGAAGAAAGACTTAGTGGATATCGACATCAATGTCGATCGCAAGGATAAGGTGAAAGTACACAAAATCACGTTTACAGGAAACACCATCTTGAAAGACAAGAAGTTGAAACGTGTCATGAAAAAGACCAATGAAAAGAACAAGTTGGTCAACTTCTTCCGAGCCAAGAAGTTCATCGAAGAGAAATACGAAGAGGACAAACAGCTCATCCTTGACAAATACAACGAGTTGGGTTATCGAGATGCCATCATCCTTGAAGATAGCATCAAGCCATACGACGACCGTTCTGTCGATATCTTCATACACTTGGAAGAAGGCAACAAATACTACTTGCGCAACATCGACTGGGTAGGCAACACCGTTTACAGCACAGACTGGCTTGCAGAACAGTTGCGAATGAAATCGGGTGATGTGTATAACCAAAAACTCATGAACGAACGTATCAGCAAGGATGAAGACGCCATCGGCAACTATTACTACAATCAGGGATATGTATTCTATCAGCTTGACCCCGTAGAGGTCAATGTCGTAGGCGACTCCATCGATTTGGAAATGCGTATCATCGAAGGTCCACAAGCTACCATCAACAAAGTACGCATTAGTGGCAACGACCGTCTCTACGAGAACATCGTACGTCGGGAACTTCGAACAAAACCAGGTGATCTTTTCAACAAGGACGCATTGGAGCGTTCGTATCGTGAAATTGCCCAAATGGGACATTTCAACCCAGAGAATATCCAGCCCGATGTGCAACCCGATGCCGCAAACGGAACAGTGGATATCAATTGGAATCTGGAATCAAAGGCTAACGACCAAGTGGAGTTGTCGGCAGGATGGGGTCAAACGGGTGTCATAGGAAAAGTCAGCCTTAAGTTCACCAATTTCTCCATGCGCAATCTTTTCCACAAGACCGACAATTATCGTGGCATCCTGCCGCAAGGCGACGGACAGACACTGACCATCAGCGGACAGACCAATGGTAGTTACTATCAGTCATATAGCGTCTCTTTCCTTGACCCATGGTTCGGAGGCAAACGACCGACCTCATTCTCTGTATCCGCATTCTATTCCATCCAGACCGACATCAGCAGTTCGTACTACAACACGGCTTACATGAACAACTACTATAACTATTATAGTGGATATGGTATGTACAACAACTACTACAACAACTACGAATCGTATTACGACCCCGACAAATCCATGCAGATGTTGGGCTTGTCATTGGGATGGGGTAAGCGTCTGCGTTGGCCCGACGACTATTTCCAGATAATGGGCGAGGTGTCGTATCAGCGATTCATGCTCAAGGATTGGAGTTATCTTTACATCAAGCTCAACAACGGAGAATACATGACCACCGGCAATTGCAACAGCTTCAGCCTCGGACTGACGCTCTCGCGCAACTCTACCGACAACACCATCTATCCACGTCGGGGTTCCGAATTTTCCGTTTCTGTCCATGCCACCCCACCCTATTCGCTATTCGACAATATCGACTACTCCACTTATGGGAAACACGACTACGACGAAGCTGCCAGCGTGTTCAACTGGATAGAGTACCACAAATGGAAGTTCAAGGCCAAGACCTATACGGCTCTTACGGGAGGCAAGAAATGTCCCGTCATCATGACACGCTGGGAAATGGGACTTTTGGGTCATTACAACAAGTATAAGAAGTCTCCCTTCGAAACCTTCTATGTCGGTGGCGACGGAATGACGGGATACAGCTATAATTACGCGTCTGAAACTATCGCACTGCGTGGTTACGAGAACGGTTCTCTTACGCCATACGGCAGCGAGGGTTATGCCTATGCACGTATGGCTGCCGAATTGCGTTACCCACTCATGCTCGAAAATTCCACCAGCATTTATCTGCTGTCCTTCGTAGAGGCCGGTAACGCATGGACTGAAGTCAATCAGTTCAACCCCTTCCAACTGAAACGTTCAGCAGGAGGAGGTGTACGTATCTTCCTCCCGATGGTCGGCATGATGGGTATCGACTGGGCTTACGGTTTCGACAAGATCAACGGCAGCTCAAGCTATAGCGGCAGTCAATTCCACTTCATAATCGGACAAGAATTCTAAACACACTCATCATGATGAAACAAAACCTATTATTAGCTTGTTTGCTCCTGATGTCCTGTCTCGGACTCAAGGCACAAAACATTGTGTTGATAGATATGGAATATATCACAGAAAACATTCCCGCCTATCAGCAAGCCAACTCACAGATAGAACAGCTCTCCAAACAATATCAACAAGAAATCGACAGCAAAGGCAAGGAAGCTGAAACACTCTACAAGGAATACCAATCCAATGCTTCGTCGCTTTCGGCTGCTGCACGTACAAAGAAGGAAGAAGCCATTGTTGCAAAAGAGAAGGAGATCGCCGAACTTCGTAAAACCTATTTCGGTCCGGAAGGCGAGTTGAGCAAGAAACAAGAAGAACTGATTGCGCCCATTCAAGACAACATTTACCAAGCGGTGAAACAAGTGGCACAGCAGTCAGGTTATGATATTGTGATCGACCGTGCATCGGCCCAAAGCATCATTTTTGCACAGCCACGCATCGACATTAGCAATCTTGTACTTGCAAAATTAGGATATATAAAATAAAATACATATCTTCGCCCACGAATTCCACAAAGATTCAAAATCGATTATAAATTTAGAAAATACTATTATGTTGAAGAAAATCGTTTTATTGCTTTTGATTGCCGCTCCAATGAGCGTGTTTGCACAAAAACTGGGTCATGTGAAGTCTCAGGAAATCATGACCGTAATGCCTGAATATTCCAAAGCCCAGACCGATATTCAGGCCATGCAGAAACAATACGAGGATGAGATGAAGCGTGCATCCGAGGAATTCCAGAAGAAGTTCGAAGAGTTCCAGAAAGAACAGGAAACACTTCCTCAGAACATCCGTGACCGTCGTCAGAAAGAATTGCAGGATCTGAGCGACCGTGGCCAGCAGTTCCAGCAGGACGCCAGCCAGCAGTTGCAGAAGAAATGGCAGGAACTGATGGATCCCATCGTAAAGAAAATCGATGATGCCATCAAGGCTGTAGGTCAGGAAGGCCAGTACATCTACATATTCGACCTTACAACCCAAGGCACCAACATCGTTTTCGTCAACGAGTCTCTCTCAAACGATGTGACTGCAGCCGTAAAGGCGAAACTCGGATTGAAGTAAAAATTTCCTCTAAGACCAAAGGGACTTAAGGCTGACGGGATATTCCACGATGTCTTAAGTCTCTTTTTCAGTTATGCACAATCCAACGTCTCCCATTGGTGTTTTTGATTCCGGATATGGCGGTCTGACCATCCTACAGCAAATACGTCAACTCATGCCCGACTACGATTATGTCTATTTGGGTGATAATGCACGTACTCCCTATGGTTCACGCTCCTTCGAGATTGTGTATCAGTTCACGTTGCAAGCCGTCCGGAGGCTTTTCAAGGAAGGTTGCCCCATCATCATCCTTGCCTGCAACACCGCATCGGCCAAGGCATTACGCACCATCCAGCAACATGACCTGCCCAACATCGACCCAACCCGCAGAGTGTTGGGAGTAATCCGTCCTACCGTGGAAGCCATTGGTGAGATCACCCGGAACTATCACGTGGGAGTTCTTGCCACCCAAGGAACAATAGCTTCCGAATCCTATCCACTCGAAATCACAAAAATCTATCCACACATACGGGTCAGCAGTCAAGCGTGCCCTTTATGGGTACCATTGGTCGAGAACAATGAGCACCAAAGTCCTGGAGCAGATTTCTTTGTCAAGAAATACATCGACGGATTGCTTCAGAAAGATTCCGACATCGACACCATCATCCTTGGTTGCACACACTATCCATTGCTTTACGACAAAATACGCCAGTTCACCCCAGCACACATACGAATCATAGCCCAAGGCAGCTATGTGGCACATAGCTTAACCGACTATCTACAACGTCATCGCGACATGCAGGAACGTATCTCCCGGCAAGGCACCTGCCGTTTCCTCACCACAGAGCAAGCCGATAGGTTCAGCACCTCTGCCAATCTCTTTCTGACCGACAGCCCAATCAATGTAGAAACCATCACACTTCAATGAACGCTGCAACCGTCCACTTCATACACGCTCACCTGCACGACGACGTGCGCCATCTGGCACTCCATGCCAAATGTTCCCCCGAAGTGGAGCTTTCTGTGGCACTTGCCCAAATCGAAGGCTATCAACTGGCCAGCGTCAAGTTGCCTGCATGGTGTGCGGTCGAAGGCATCGAGTGGCCTGTAAGGTTGTCGCTTGAGCAGTGTTCATCCGAGGCCACTGCCACCTACAAGCAAATTGTGTCTTCTTCGCTTGGATTACACGGCGAGATGGCCGACCTCACAGGCGGTTTGGGTGTCGATTTTTCCTTCCTCGCCCGCCAATTCCGACACGCCATTTATGTAGAACGCAACGAGCAACTATGTTTGTTGGCGCAACATAACTTTCCATTGCTGCAACTATCGGATGTGCACATACATTGTGCCGATGCGGTCACCTTCCTACAACAAATGTCACCAGTCGATTTTCTCTTTCTCGACCCTGCCCGACGCGATGGAAACGGACGAAAGGTCGTACAGCTTGCCGACTGTGAGCCCGATGTCATCCAACTGCACGACCTGTTGCTACAGAAAGCTCCTTGCGTCATGCTGAAGTTGTCACCTATGATGGATATCGACTTGCTCTGTCATCAATTGAGCCATATAATGCAGGTGCACGTGATAGCCGTACAAAACGAGTGCAAGGAAATCCTTGTAATCCTTCGTCAGGACTACATCGGGGAACCTTCCATTCATTGCGTCAACATCCTCCCGGATCAAACGCACACCGACAGTTACGCATTCCCCGATGAACGGCAAGCGCCATTGACCTTGGCAAATGAAATCGGCACCTATCTCTACGAGCCTAATGTGTCGCTCCTCAAGGCAGGATGTTACAAGTTGCTTACATCGCGTTATGATGTGGAAAAGCTACATCCTTCCACTCATCTCTACACGGCCCACACGTACCATCCACAGTGGCACGGACGTATCTTCCGTGTAGAACAGGTTTATCCGTTTTCCAAAGCTGGCATCCGACAAATCTGCGACACATTCAGCCAAGCCAATGTGTCCGTAAGGAATTTCCCGCTCACAGCCCAGGCATTGCAACAACGACTCAGGTTGTGTGATGGAGGCGATCACTACCTTTTCGGCACACAGATAGGCAAGCAGAAAATCCTTATCGTCACAACCAAAGTTCCCGATTCAAGACAATTTCTTACAAACCTATAAAAACATTCATCCACCAAAACAAAACCTATTATGAACAACAGAAGTTTATTACTGTTAGGCATGCTTACAATAGCAGCCTATTGCACCACCTCTCTGAAAGCACAGACTTTCGTATCGGATCCTACGTGGGTAAAACATTCGGCAAATCCCGTCTTGGGTGGTCCGAAACTCGGCACTTGCTTCGATGTGAACATCGTTGCACAGGGCAAAGCCAAGTATAACATGTACTTCTCATGGCGGCCCAAGAAGGCCATTGCGCTCTCCTACAGTGAGAATGGCACCCAGTGGACAGACCCAATCATTGTATTAGCCTCCGATGTTACATCAGGTTGGGAAGACGATTTGAACCGCAGTTGTACGCTTTACTACAATGGGAAATACCACATGTGGTACACTGGGCAGGCACGTGGCTACAGCAAGATCGGCTATGCCATTTCCGACGATGGCATCCACTTTGAGCGTGTGCAGAAACAGCCTGTCATGGTGCCACAATACAACTACGAAGGATTCTCGGTCATGAATCCATACGTTATCCGCGATGAGCAAAAAGGCGTGTTCCGCATGTACTATGCCAGTGGCGAGACTTACGAACCTAACGTGCTTTGTGTGGCAGAGTCGAAGGACGGCATCCACTGGGAGCGTTCGTTGCTCAATCCCATCTTCGTACATGGTGAGCGTGGTCAGTGGGATCAGGATCGTGTAGGCGGATGCGAAGTACACCAGCAGGCCGATGGCAGCTACGTCATGTTCTACATTGGCTACTACGACATCGACACGGCCCGCATCGGAGCAGCCGTTTCACCCGATGGACTCACCCAATGGAAACGCCTCTCCACCAATCCTCTTGTGCAGCCCGATGCCAACACCTGGGATGCCTCAGCCTGCTACAAGCCTTCCGTATGGCAGGACAAGGAAAACAACCGTTGGATGCTTTGGTATAACGGGCGGAACCAATCGGCCGAATACGTCGGCTTTGTCACTCGCCAAGGATTACAACTCAAGTAAACACACACTTTTGGACACACCTTATCATGATGAAAAAAACTTTCATTCCCTTTGTCGCCGTGTTGCTGGCATCATGCTCACGCCACGACATACCAGGCAACGACCTCATCCGTAGTTACGTCAGTGCCTTCAATGCCGCCGACAGCGAGACCTACGTCAACACCTTTCCCAATGCTGAGGCAGCCCAGTTCCTGATGGACAACATTCCCGTGTTCGAATGTCCCGACAAGGAGTTGGAGCGTACCTACTATTTCCGTTGGTGGACTTACCGCAAGCATGTCAGGAAAACCGATTCCGGCTATGTCATTACCGAATTCCTACCCGATGTGCGATGGGCAGGCAAATACAACACCATCTCATGTGCTGCCTCCCATCACACCTACGAAGGACGCTGGTTGCGCAACAGTTCCTACCTCAGCAACTACCTTCGCTTTTGGATGACCCCGGAGGCAAGTACACGCAGCTACAGTTTTCCGGCTGCCGATGCCGTGTGGAATTTCTACCTCGTTCACCCCGACAAGCAACTGATACAGGATTTGTACCCACTGTTGGAGCAGAACCTCAAGGCATGGGATGACCATCTCGACGAAAACGGCCTATACTGGCAGACCGACAATCGCGATGGTATGGAAGAATCTGCTTCTGGCAAACTAAGCAAGGACTGTTCGGGCTACCGTGTCACCATCAACAGTTATGCATACGCCGATGCGAAGGCACTCAGCCACATCGCCGCCGAGTTGGGGCTACAGGAAGAATCGACCGTCTGGGTCCAAAGGGCTGATGAAATCATGAAGCGCATGAACGATGCCCTGTGGGATGCAGATGCCAACTTCTACAAGGTGTTGCCGAGAGGCAGCGACACATTGTCCGATGCACGCGAGCTGCATGGCTACGTGCCTTGGATGTACTCCATCCCCGACGAAAGCAAGGGAGACGCATGGAGCCTCTTGTTCGATTCCCTGGGTTTTGCTGCACCTTTCGGACCCACCACCTTGGAGCGTCAGCACCCTGGCTTTAGCCTCACACGCGAGGGGCACGACTGCAAATGGAACGGTCCCAGCTGGCCATTTGCCACCTCACAAACGCTCACAGGCATGGCCGACTGTCTGCGCCGTTTTGGAGAACGGTTCTTCACCAAGGAACAATACTTCAGCCAACTCCTTACCTACAGCAATTCCCACCGCATGGGCGACCAATGCTTCATCGATGAGAACATCGATCCGTTTACGGGCGAATGGTTGGCACGATCCATCCTGATGAGTCGGGGCAACGTCATTCCCGACCGTGGCAAGGACTACAACCACTCCACCTTTGCCGATCTGATCATCTCAGGACTCCTGGGTGTCCAGACTTCGAAGGATGGCAACATCGAGGTCAACCCCCTGCTGCCCGATGGCAAATGGGATTATTGGTGTCTGGCAGGCATACCCTGCGCCGACAAGTTATGGACTGTCATCTACGACAAGACCGGTGATTATTATGGAAAAGGCAAAGGGATAACCATAGAAGAATACAAGGCTCCCGTCAAGTAGCATTCACGGGAATCGCCACGCTCGCCCATCTGCCCCTACACATCAGGATTTTCCATCCCATGTGTAGGGGTGTTTGTTGCCTCACGGTCCAACCCCTTTTCGTATAGATGGTAATGGCTTTCTTGCATTCCAAGTGAGCCATACGTTTTCTGTGCCGTACGATTGTCCTTGTCCACATATAGTTTCACCTGATGGACACCATCCTGTCTTGCCAATTCCATCACCGCGCCATACATTTGTGAGAAAACGCCTTTCCTGCGATAGGTTGGAACCACATACACGCTTTGGATCCACCAGTACCACGCTGCATTCCAGTCGCTCCATTCTCGCGTCAGCATCAGGCTACCCACAACTCGATGACCATCTTTTGCCAAGAGGTAACGACCTTTGTTCTCATCCATCAGTGCGGCACGCACGCCTTTTTCCACACAATCTCTCGCCAGTACCAGCCCCTCCGACTCCTTGGCCATGTCCAACTGAAAATCCACAATGGTATCGGCATCCTCTGGCCTGGCATCCACTATCGTGACCTGACATCCACCATGCCTGTGCCGATTGCCATCCAATGAAGCCTCTTCAGCTTTCATCCTGTCCAACAAGGCCTGAGCAATGTCGTGTCCCATGGCTGCAGCCTGCGAAAGCAGATACTTGGCTCTTTCCCTATCTTGAGGCACTCCATTCCCAGTGAGGAATCTACGTCCGACGGCAAACAAAGCCTCCGCGTCATCGTCAAACGCACTGTATGATTGGTTACAATTCATTCCCATACAATCAAATCATCTTTTGAATAAGCATCTGAGTATTGGCATAGAAGGGAATATCGGTCTTGCCAAGAATGGTTGCTGGCAGAGTAGCCATCTCTGCAAGGTTATCCATAGGTGCGAGAACGTTCTTTGCACCATTCTCTGACAACATTGACACCCTATCGTTGAAGTTCAGGGCACGCTCGATGGCACCACCAATGCTGATGTTGCCTATCACACCAAGGGCAGATTTGAGATTCCTTCCGAATACGGATGATACGATTGCAGCGAAGATGGCACCACCTATCCCACTGTGCACACCTGTGCCAATCATGGTGGAAACCTGCACAGTCACGTCAAGATGGATGAGTGAATGTTGCTGCGAGAGTATTGCCCTTTCGTTGGCACGTATATAGCTATAGGTGTGCTTGATGTCCTCCTTTGCCTCAGTCGAAGTACTGCCCGTCACTGAGAGTTTGCCATTTCCAGGCATGGTTATCACCTCAATCTTGACAAGCGACACGTTGTTGCCATCGCTGGTAGCAGTATAGCAAGTGCCAGGAGCGAGTGGAGCATCCTCAATAAGGTTGGTACCACGCTCTTCAGGAACCGACACGAAAAACTCTTCTTGTGTCTCCTTGTCAATATACGAGAAGTTAGTGTCCCAGAACTCCATGCCGCCGATACGCTTCAATTGTTCCTTGACACGACGACGCATCTCTATTGCCCACACAAGATACTTGCGCACATCCTCCTTAGTGAACTCACCATCAGGGTGCATCAGTTTGACAAGGCCAGAAACAGTCTTGCGGACAGGCTTTGTGTCACGCTGCTTCATCTGAGCACCGAGAATAAAGTACTTGTCAATAGCATCCGTATAGGTCATCTTGCGCTGCGTATGCAGGAACTCGCTGAAAAAGTCCGTGCTGAAACCAAAATGATTGGTGAAGCTGGAAGGAGCGAACTTCATCACTTCCCATCCTGGAAGGAAGAAACCGATACGATCCAAGAAGGCAGTATCGTTGCATATCTTATCAGAGAAAGGAGAAAAAAGGTGTGAGGACTGCAACACCGTTTCAACTGGTTGGTTGATGTTTCCATTCAGGATGATAGAGGCATTGGCAGCCTTCTCGCCAGATTTGCCAGCACGCGAGAAAGAGCCACTCTCCATGTAGTCCTTCATCAATGGCACAACCTCTCTGTCCTTGAACAGTTCATCTGTTGATTCATCAAAACAAATGGCATCCCACTTGCCAACGGCTCCAATCTGTCCGCTGGAATTGTTTACGAAGAGTGAGGCGGCAGTACCCTGACCACCGCTTACAAGCATTGAGTATGGAGAAAGCTCCTTAAAAACGAAAGACTTACCCGAAGATCGGGGCCCAAGTTCTGCCATGTTGAAGTTTGCTTCTACCAAAGGAATGAAGCGAGACAGCAACAGCATCTTCATGCGCGCTGTCATACCTTCAGACTCAGGTTCGTAACCTCCGCTTCGTAGTAACACATCAAGCCATTCATCATTGGTGAACAGCGAACGAGCCCTTGAAACCTTGTCATCCTCAAAGTTTGACAGCTGTATAGGACGCACCTTGCTGACGACGAACGGATAGATTTTCTTGCCAATCATCATCGTCGAGTCATAATCAACATCTATGATTGCCCAGATACCACCCATCATCATCTTCTCATGCTGGCTGATAATCTCTTCCGGGATATTTGCATCATGGATGGCAAGGTTTGACATTTCCGCCCAGTACTTATCCTTCGAAGGGTCAAGACGAACAGAAATCTTATCAATGATCTTGTATGTACCCCTTTCGCGAATCTTTGCCTGTACGAGAGTTGCTTCATCAGGATTGACATAGTGTTCACGAAGTACACGTTTCACACTTTCAATTCCCTCTTGTATCTTCTCTTCATCGTCCGTACTGCAAGAGTTGGCAAGCAGGTATTCAAGCACAAATACAGGCACATTCGCACCGCCTTTCACGCTGCGGACCACATCCTTGCGGACAACATATCCCTTGAATTGGTCAAGGAGTTTTGAATCGAGTTCTATCATTTCGAGCCCCTTTCGTTTAGAACAAGTCGTCAATATCCCTTGACGAGGATTTCTTTATTTCACAGCTGTCAATCTGAGCGGCAGTAGTCTTGTCGGCAATAACAACCTTGTCAATGCCATTGGTTAGCTCATACTCCATGTTTATGGCTTCTCCAGGCTTGACTGAGCAAATCATGTTGCCATTCACCAGAGTGCTGCCAGCAAAGAGCATGACCTTAATCTTTCGTTCCTGCGTAAACAGGTCATCATTGCCACCTTCTGCCAATAGTTTTACGGTGAAGTAGTTTCCTGTCACATTCCTCAGTTCCTTCTTATTAGAGATCATCACTCCAAGAACGATGTCGCCTTGATCCATAGAAAACTCGTAAGCAGGAATAATACACTCCTGAGGAGTAAAACCACCATGAGCATAGCCGTATGCGCCACGAGTGACAAATGGCTTGTCGGTACGTGCATAGTACTGATAGTTACTGTCGAAGTACTTACCTTCCACCTCAATCAAGCCCGATGGGGGGAGCGGATTCTCTGCCAGTACATATCTTTCCTCTATCTTCTGGATGTGACC
>DCGR01000062.1:0-9794 GCA_002315285.1 Bacteroides sp. UBA1773
TGCAAGTACATCTTCACTGCTCAGGCAGATGATACCTGCGGCAACGACAAGGTCTACATGAGCTACTCCCTCAATGGCAAGAAATGGATCGACATCGACAACGAACTCCAGATGCGCTTCACCCTCGACTTCTTCATCGGCTACAAAGCTGCCCTCTACAACTATGCCACCACCCAACTCGGTGGCCATGCCGACTTCGATTATTTCAGACAGTGGACGTATTAAAAAGGGTTCGCTCTTGCACAAAGTAACTTATGCTTCATTAGAAGCCTAAAATAAAAAATCAAGCTCCATCTCAATCAAGGGACGGAGCTTTTTCTATACGCTCATCTGCGCACTTACATCATTCAGCATCAAGCATTGCCAACGCGCAAGGGTAGTGACTCCTGGCTTAAAATCCCAAGGAGAAAGAATAAGCAACTGCCCCTTCGCACAAGCATAAAAATACGCCCCATAAGGCTTATACTCATCACTCTGCGGCGGTATACCATTCGGAAAGATCACGATGAGCGGATACCCAGCATCCATAACTGCACGAGCAACCCTCTTTTCTCCATTTGAAATACATGGCGATATGATCACAACTCCATGCACACACGCCTCAAGCACATCATCCACAAGCTCATCAATCGCCTCCTCACTCATACTGCGCGAGCACTGAATCTGCATACGCTCAGGCACTTGCAAAAGTTCGCGATTACCTATAGCATTGAACGTAATCGTCATGCTCTCACCATCAAACTCCAACGGCGCGATAAGGCCCTTCACGCCCTCCCGCAGCAACGCCTCACGCCCACCAGGGTAGTAATGCCACCATCGGTACGCATTCTTCGTGCCTCCCTCCGGCAGCACAGGCAACGTCAGCCGCCAGTTGAGCGTCTTGACGAAGTACTCCCGGTTATGCACGAGCTCCCACAAGCGCCGCGGGTTCTCACGCACATACTCCACCACCGTCTCCAGCTGCTCCGGCCTAAACAGTATGCGGTCATGAAAGTTAGTTTCAAATACGAGGCCGGTATCAGGGTTAGAGCTGCCATGCCCCCGCTGCCTCGTATTCGCCGTCATTGACGGAGAAGACAGCAAGGAGGTGCCTGCCGCTTCCTTTCTTCCATAGTTGCTCTGGTCAGGGTGCTCTCGCTTCTGCCTGATGTGCATCTTCGTCTCCTTCCTCACTCCCAAGCATATCTCCTTATATGCCTGATTCACCCCCACCTTCCATTTATTCAGATAAAATCCCAGCGGCTTCTTTTCCGGCAGGCGCTCTACCACCCGCAGCACGATATGCACATGATTCGGCATCACCACCCGCTCAATCACCCTAAACTGCGGATAAAACCGCGGAATATCATCAATGCACCTCTCCACAGCCTTACCGAATGCATTCAGGGCAATATAAGGCTCCCCATCATCACCAAGCACAGGCGAGAGCGCACCGAACAAATGCGGATGCCCCTTCCTCGCATACTCCCTTTGCAACCATTCAGGCATAACAAACATCTCTTCCACAAGTGGGCGTGGCATCTCCTTATGATGCTGCGTACTCATAGTGACCATATAAGTCCAGGGCTTGCAGTAGTCCCATCCTTTGCATCTCCGGTGCATGGAGTGCTTGACCTCAGCACGCCATCCATCCTCCGTGAGCGTAAGGATGCAGCCTTTCCATTCGCACTTTGTGCCTATCGGTATGTCATAATGGGGATCGTGAGCCATAATCATCAGTTTAAGCGTTCAGTTGATGTGATGAAAATACGTTTTACACATCAATTGTCGTTGCAAAAATAGCACATATTCCTTTAATTTCAAAAAGAATCGTGAGATAAGTGGTAGTAGATATGAAAAAAGCTTACTATTGCATAAGAAATCAAAGCTACGCATTGCTGATAATTTGCCCTTTCCTAAAAAATGTAACAGGTAGGGTGTGTAAAAAATGTAACGTTACATATGTTACGTTACATTCTGAAAAAACAAGAACTCCATCCTGATGAGGGTGGAGTTCAATTTGTCTTTCAGCGTATGAAGTGGAATTTACCCGGAGGTTCCTTCCTACTTCTCCCCGATTGCCTCTGCATTCTCCTTTCGGGTGAGCACCTGGTGGAAGGTAGCTTCTTTGCGGAGGTCCTGGAAGGAGTCGCCCTTGCTCCATACGACGTTGATCTTCTTGATGTTGTTTTCGGTGAAGTCGGCGATGGAGTCGGCACCTTTGCTGGCGAGGGTTGCACGGAAAGTACCCATGTCGCCAAGAGAGATAGAGTTGCCGAGGAGAAGCTGTTCGCGCATACACGACACCATCTCGATGAGCACGGCATAGATGTCGCCCTTGCCATACTTAGAGTGATGCTCAGAGATATGGGCGGCGAATTGTGAAAGACTGAGGCTGTCGGTTACCTGTGCGGTAGCGTATGCCTTTGCTGCAGCATCCCTGTTCATGGGATTCTTGCGAAGAGAAACGGAATAGTTGATCATAGTAGAGGGGGTCTCTTTACGATGCAAATTTACGACATTTTTTTCATACTTCCAAATATTTTTAGTGAGCTCAATACGATGGTTGAAACACATATACATTGGCGGACATTTAGTATGTGATTTTCTTGTATATGTCATTAAAAATCATTAACTTTGCAGTGTTATTAACAAGTAAACGTATCTATATTATGAAACACACATTTGTTCAGAAAGGCGACCTTGCGAGCGCATATTTTCCTTCTCTCACACCACATTCGGCACTCAACAGACTTATGCAGCTCATACGCGATGACGGCACTCTTCTCGATCGCCTCGTGGATGCTGGGTATCGTAAGATGCAGAGGCAGTTTTCGCCATTGCAGGTGGATATAATAATCGAAAGATTAGGCAATCCGTTTAGGTAGAATCTGAAAGTATCTCCACACTTTTTTCAAAAACTGTACCAGTCCCTGTTTTTGAGTATCTCCACACTTTTAGTTATGGTCATGAATCCTGATGCGAGTAGTCGCGTTGGGATTTTTGATTTTTCGTGGAGGGAGTTGTGAATAGACGTGGATAAGTTGTTGATTATCAAGGAGTTGTATAGTGGTTATTTGTTGTATAATTGTTTGATAATCAGGGAATTGGGATAAAGAGATGTGGAGATGGGTGATGGATGAAGTGATGGTGGATAAAAGGATGAAAATGTAACATTTGTAACATAAATAACAGTTATTTTTTAGAGGGAGTGTACCTTGGGTTGTAAAGGTCTATTATTATAAATAATAATAGAAGTTTAGAAAAGGGGAAGGGTGTGTGAATTTTGTAACAGATACATGTTACATTTTTTTCGCTGCGATAGATACACGAACCTCGCAGTGTTGGGCAACGCCAATTGTCACGAATTAATGGTAATTAATGTTACGCCGTAGGCATTTATAATTGTTAAAAAATTCGGGAAAAGCTACTTAAACAGAATTAAAAAATATTTTTGGAAAAAATGTTGGCAGATGTCTTCTTTGTGTAGGAAATTTTTAGTACCTTCGCGGCTCAAAATGATTTCAAAACCAAAAAGAATATGAATGATAAAACAAAGAACATGGATTATGGCTGTATAAGGGATCTTATATATGACAACCGGGCGCAGGTGGAGCGCGAAAAAGATCGTATTCAGACATTAAGTGAAACGACAGATGCTATCGAAAGTCTGTTGGGGCGCGTGGAAACTCTTGAGGAAGAAAATGCTGAGTATAAGGAAGATATCAGTAATATTGAAGCTCGGCATGAGGCGGAGATTAAGAGGCTTAAGGCTGAGAATGCGGAGTTGAACATGAAGTTGGACGAGACGAACAAGATGATGAAGCGCGTGGCTGAGAAGGCTGAGCAGGAGGGTTTGTTGATGGGGTTGAGGAAGTTCATCAATCAGTCGAAGAGGAAGAGACCTGAGAAGCGTGAGTACATCAAGAACAGTATCTGGGAGATGGTGAATGTGCTTGGGTTGGTTCTGCCGGAAGATATGCGTGAGGAGTTGATGCACCTGGATGATGTGGAGGAGCAGCCATTGAAGGATGTGGCTGACACTATTGCCGGAGCTATCAAGGATAGACCTCTGAAGGATGTGGCTGATACTATCGCCGGGGCTATCAAGGATAAGCCGACGGTGGTGGTTGATGCTAAGGAAGGTGGTTTTGTGCAGGTGAGTGAACAGGGCATCAACAACAATTTGATTCAGGGTGAACAGGGTATCAACAATAAAATTGAGTACGGATATGATAGAGATTAAGGCAGAGGCGGGTAGTCATGTTCAGGTGACGGACAAGCCTATATATAATACGATGGTGCTGGGCGATATGGTTGGGTATAAGACGGTGCTCGTAGGTGGTGAGGCGATGAAGGATGAAAAGATGAAGGATGAGACGATTGAAGATGGAAAGAAAGATGGAGACACGAAGGATGGCGAGGTAGTTGATGTGGAAGTAGTTGATGCTGAGGTTGTTGATGATTCGCCAGCATTTGTGAGTACACTTCCGACGGAGGTGGTAGAGTGGATTCGTAGTGATGAGAAGGCTTCGGTGGCATTCACCGAGGCCATGTGTTCGTTGGATAAGGTGATGGGGAAGGGTAGTGACGACGCAACCTGGAATCATGTGAAGCAGGTGTTGGAGGACAAGGTGTTGGTATTGCCGATGAATAAGGCGGCGTTCGGGAGGTTTGTGAATGCCATTAATCCTTCGGTTTCGGAGGGAAGTGTGAAGGCTGCTTTCTGGCGGAATAATGATTTCTTCAATGATTCGAAGAATGGGCGGATAGAGGTGCGGTGTTACCGGCTTTGGGCGGAGAGCAATCCTGACAAGGCTATCTGCGAGAAGGTGGCAAGGCATTTTACACAGGTTTGGCATTACGGCCGAAGAGGTGACAATCACTTGCGACATAAACTCATATTGGCAACAAGTTTTTGTTGCCTTTTTTTGTCTAATCGTAACCAGAATCGTAACGGAAACGTGAGTTGAGAGAGAATTGTAACCTGAATCGTAACTCAAATCGTAACTTATTGGTTTTTAGGAAGGTTAGAGAGAGGAATTGATATTGATATTAGGATAGAAGTTCGTAACTTTGCATCAGAAATCGAGAGGGTGAGGCCGGCAGCCTGATCGATAGAAACGGTAATAGAAAAATGAATTATGTCAGAACTAAAATTTTCGCAAGACGAACTTCATTACATCAATAAGATGATGGATGATTTTCCTTTTCTCAAGAGATCGGAGGGCATCTACCTGATGCAGGTGGCTCGTGCAGAAACCAAGCGAGATGAGTGCCAGAAGGAGTTGGCACCGCTCGTATCCGTGAAGGTGTTGAATCCGATTGCAAACCTCTTTCGCTCGGTCAAGAACGGGTGTGAAAACGACCTTTATGATGCTTTCATCGTTTGCGTCAAGACGGGCGAGGTGCGTCAATTTCCCGATTCAAGACTTATGCAAAAGCTTTTGGATAAGGCAGTAAGATTTTTCAACGATAACAAGTAAACCATACCTAATACAATGAACAGAAACAAGAACAAGGTGTTCTCAGAAAACATCAATATGGAGACACAGACAGTCTTTATGGCTGGTGGTAATATCAATATCTACCCTTGCGATTTTGAGCGCGGACAGCATATCGTGGCTGACGGCAATGTGGCAAAGCAGAAGGGCTTGATGGTGACAAACAGCGACGGTACGAGTCATTTCCGTGCTTATCGTTCAGGAAGCGGAAGCCGTTACACACGTCTTTGGGGCGAGCCTTACGGTGAACTCAAGATGTCGAGAACACGCCTGGTGATGAAGATCAGTATTCCGCTCAACATCGACGACCCAATCGGATGGATGGAGCATGAGGCGGAAATGCTGAAGCCAAACAACACCGATGGCCGTGTGGTGGACGATATCTATTATGCAATCAGTCAAATCAAGAAGCGATAGCGATGAGTGTACATTATATATATTATAAGGATGGGGCGAAGATGATGCGCCCTGTCCTCAACCGAGAAGATTATATGCGGTTGCGCGACAGCAAGGAGAACATACGTCTCACGCAAAGTATCCCAACATTGGAAGGCGACGCAAAGGCAAGGGCGAAGTCGAAACTCGTTCAGATGAACTATTCGTGTCTGCCGAACGATGACGGTACGCTGAGGGGCAGCAAGCGAATGAGTACGACGGTAGGTATGGATATCGACATCGCAACTCCTGCCAACCTTTCGCCAGAGGAGGCATCGGAATGGTTGACTGCCAAACTTGAGGACATCAAGGATGTGATACTTACGAAGAAGGATGAGCTCGGTTTGCTGATGTTCGAAGGCAGTGCTACGAAGGGGTATCATATCGTTTTCCGTCGCCGATGCGAATTGAGTCAGGAGGATAACCTCCGGTGGGCAAGCCATCTCCTTGGCGTTGAGTATGATAAGGGGGCGAAGGACATTACGAGGGTGTTTTTTACGCCGGGGGAGAAGCTGCTCTATATTAACGATGACCTCTTCAATATTGAAGAGGGAGGAGCCCCACCTAACCTCCCCCAAGGGGAGGGACTGGAGGATACTTCAAGTCAGGTAGAAAACACAAGTCAGGATAGGCCACAGGAAGCGGAGCAGGTATATTCAAATCCCTCCCCTTGGGGGAGGTTAGGAGGGGCTTCTTCCTCATCCCTTAAGGCTTTCGACCTCTGCGTTTCTCAGGCAGGACTTTCTGCCGATGAAATGGACCTTTGGGGCAATCATAACTGGCATTCGAACCTGATGGCGGTGCTGAGTGTGGGATTGCCAAAGTTGATGTCGAAGGAGCAGTTGTTTGCCGTAGTAGGGGAGAGGTTGCCCAACTATTCGCAGACGGATGACTGCAGGACTTTGATTGAGTATTTCTACGAGAAGTACACTGCCGACAAGGGATTCATGAGCGTGGCATTGAGAGAAATCAATGCAAAGGCACAGGCTTTCGAGAACGAAAACAAAAACGGAAACGGTGACGACGACGACGATTCGCAGGCAATGAAGGAGCTGACTTTTGGTTGGGAACCTCCGAAGCTCCCGAAGAAAATTCCGCGGTTGATGGAGCTTCTGGTGAGCAACTACGACGACCGATTTCGTGAGATGCTGCTGCTTTCGGCACTGCCGGTTCTTTCGGCTCATGCAAGCCATTTCAGGGCACAATACCTGAACGGCAGAGTGATTGGTCCTCAGCAATATGTGTGCGTAATCGGTGGCAGCGGTTCGGGTAAAGGCAACTGTACGGCTCTCTACCAGGAGATGGTTCAGAACACCCTCCACAGCAACGACGAGCGCGAATGGGAGAAGGTGAAGGCGAATGCCGAACTTCGCGACAAGAAGGCAAATGCCAAGGAGCGACCTCCAAAGTACCACCCAAAGCTGAGGCTCTTCGAAACGACTTCGAAATCAAGTATTCTCGAGCTCCAGACAAACCTCGGAAAGAACGGTATGCTGCTCGGTCAGTTTTCGGAGGTTGACGGACTTTCAAGTGCTTCGAGAGCCGCTTATTCGGACATTTCGGTGCTTCTCAGAAAGGGTTGGGACATGGATATTCAACGCCAGTATTACATGAGCGATTCGACATGCAACACCTACACGCAGATGTCCATTTCGCTCTTGATGGCAGGTACGGTGAAGGCAATGCTCGAACGACTTTTTTCCGATGCCAACTGCGAAGGAGGACTCATGCAACGCTGCATACCGGTGCTTGTGCCAAAGAGCAAGCGAACCTTCCGTCCACCACGTCAGAATTTCCTTAACGACGACGAGAAGAAGGAGCGTGATGCATTACTTATCGACTTGTATCAGAAGGACTTAACTCTTGGCGATGAGACAGAAATTCTTGATGCAACGCTCACCAACAGAGCCATCGGACAATGGTTTGACGAACTCGAAGAACGATACAACGACGGACTTCTGACCGAAGCCGAGGCAGATCTCAGCCATCGCTGTGGAGAGTTCATGTTGAGAGCCGCCATACCGCTCATAGCACTTTACGGCAAGGAGACGAAGGAGATTGTCGATTTCAGCCGCTGGGTTGGCGAGACAGCTCATTATGCCATGTGCCGCATTTTCGGTTATCGTGTGCAGAAGGACATCACCAATGCCAACGAAATGCTTGCAGCACGACTTGACGATCGCAAGACGGTAGCGCCATTGCTCGACAAGATGCCTGATGTGTTCAGTGCCAAGCAGCTTAGCGAAATGCGCATTCAGGAAGGTCAATCCGCCAATGTCCGAATGCTGCTCAGCAGATATTGCAAGAATGGCAAGCTGACAAAAATCGGCAAAGGCGTGTATAGGAAAAATGAAAATGTAACTGTAACATTGTAACGTTACAAAATTAGGTGACAATAAGTGTTACATTTTTTTCCCGAACATTTTTTTGCTTACGCAGAAGAAAATGACTCGATTTTAGCTAACGCAAGAAAATGACTTCGTCTGGAAAATGTATAAAATTTGCTTCGCATAAAATATTTATTGTGATATTAAAGAAAATGCCTTGACGGCTTAAAATGCTCCGCCGAAAATGCTGCGCCCCGAAACCAAATGCAGTTATTTTCCTCATATTTTAAATCGCTTGCGATATTTTCAATTATATCACAACAATATCATTTTATGCGTAGCAATTTTATATATTTTCCATCACTTGTGATATTTTCTTTTTGCAATAGCTTTCTTTAATTTTCGTAAGCATACAATTTGCATATTATAACGGTTATGTTTAATTGCTAAAATTAAACATCTACTCTTCTATCATAATTCGACACCTTTGGGAGCAGTAAAAGCTCGTGAAGGTGTTGTTTTTTGTTGAATAATTTGCTTTTAAATAAAATAAAGAAGAAAAACGGAGATTATTCGAGGAAAAAATTGTAAATTTGCACAAAATTACAAAAACACATTATTAATATATGTACAGATCGCATACTTGTGGAGAGCTTCGACTCTCAGATGCTGGCAAGGAAGTAACACTTGCCGGATGGGTGCAGCGTACACGTAAGATGGGTGCTTTGACATTCGTCGACCTCCGTGACCGCTATGGCATTACCCAGCTCGTATTCAACGAGGAAACAAATGCTGAGCTTTGTGAACGTGCCAACAAACTCGGACGTGAATTCGTCATTCAGGTGGTTGGTAAAGTTGCTGAGCGTTATTCAAAGAACAATAACATCCCTACAGGAGAAATCGAAATCGAAGTGTCAACGCTCACTCAGCTCAACGCTTCATTGACTCCTCCTTTCACTATCGAGGACAATTCGGACGGTGGCGATGATATCCGTATGAAATATCGTTATCTCGACCTTCGCCGTAATGCCGTTCGCAAGAATCTCGAACTTCGTCACCACTTCTGCATTGCTGTGCGCAACTACCTCTCAAACCTCGGTTTCCTTGAGGTGGAAACTCCAATGCTCATCGGTTCAACTCCTGAAGGTGCTCGCGATTTCATCGTACCTTCTCGTATGAATCCAGGTCAGTTCTATGCACTTCCACAGTCGCCTCAGACATTGAAGCAGCTCTTGATGGTAGCAGGTTTCGACCGTTATTTCCAAATCGTAAAGTGTTTCCGTGATGAGGACCTCCGTGCTGACCGTCAGCCAGAGTTCACTCAGATTGACTGCGAAATGTCGTTCGTAACTCAGGAAGACATCATCACTACTTTCGAAGGCATGGCTAAGCACCTCTTCAAGGAACTTCGTGGTGTTGAAATCGAAGGTGATTTCCTCCGTCTCCCATGGATCGAATGTATGAAGCGTTTCGGTTCGGACAAGCCAGATATGCGTTTCGGCATGGAGTTTGTTGAACTCAAGACAACTGGCAAGGATGGCGACGCAAA
>DCGR01000062.1:9868-10224 GCA_002315285.1 Bacteroides sp. UBA1773
CCAGGTCTTGCTTCATATACTCGTAAGGATATCGACAAATTGACTGAGTGGGTTAAGCGTCCACAGATCGGTGCCAAGGGCCTTGTATATGCTCGTGTGCAGGAAGATGGCAGCGTAAAGTCAAGCGTTGACAAATTCTACGATCAGGCTGTTCTTCAGCAGATTAAGGAGAAGATGCAGGCAAATCCTGGCGACCTTATCCTTATCCTCTCAGGCGACGATGCAATGAAGACTCGTAAGCAGCTTTGCGAACTCCGTCTCGAAATGGGTGAACGTCTCGGTTACCGCGACAAGAACAAGTTTGCCCTCCTTTGGGTAACTGAATTCCCTATGTTCGAATGGAGCGAGGAAGAAGG
>DCGR01000102.1:0-14607 GCA_002315285.1 Bacteroides sp. UBA1773
GACAACAGCCACATCCGGGTTGAACAACGGACCAACAACGAAGTTGGCACCCAACTGCATGTACAATGCTGCGGTCGGAGCATCTACTACTGACCCGATACCCAAGGCCAATTCCGGGCACTCTTTGTTTGCCCACTTGCTCAGCTCACCGAACACTTCGTGAGCGAAATCGCCACGATTGGTGAACTCGAAAGCGCGTACGCCACCTTCGTAGCAGGCTTTGATTACGTTTTTGCAGATTTCCACGTCCTTGTTGTAGAACACAGGAACCATAGGTGCTGCGGCGATTTTCGCCATCACCTGAAATTTATCGAACTTTGCCATTTCTTTTCATTTTTGTGCAGAAGTGCAAAAGTGCAGAACTGTAAACGAAATGTTCATTTGGCTTCTGCACTTATGCAATACTGCAATACTGCAATTCTGTTAACTGCTTAGCGCTGTACTCGGCCGTTTGCGTTACCGCCGGCCAGACTCATTACTTCTTCCTCAGAAACGAGGTTGTAGTCGCCATTGATGGTGTGCTTCAGAGCAGAAGCAGCAACAGCAAACTCAAGAGCAGCACCCTGGTTGTCAGGATACTTGAGCATACCGTGGATCAGGCCACCCGAGAACGCAGTCACCACCACCTACACGGTCGATGATCGGGTTGATCTCGTAGCGCTTGCTCTGATAGAACTCCTTACCATCGTAAATCATGGCCTTCCAGCCGTTGAAGGTAGCCGAGAAGCTCTCACGGAGGGTCGATACAACATACTTGAAGCCGAACTCCTTCATCATCTGCTCGAAGATGCCCTTGTAGCCTTCTGCATTGGTCTCGCCGCCTTCTACGTTGGCATCCGGCTTGAAGCCGAGGCAAAGCTCTGCATCTTCTTCATTGCCGATACATACGTCTACATACTGCATCAACGGACGCATGATAGAGATTGCTTTCTCTGAGGTCCACAGTTTCTTGCGGAAGTTCAAGTCAACAGATACGGTTACACCGTGACGTTTTGCTGCCTCGCAAGCGAGACGGGTCAACTCTGCAGCCTTGTCAGAGATAGCTGGAGTGATGCCTGACCAGTGGAACCACTGTGCACCTTCCATGATTGCATCGAAATCAAAATCTTCGGGGATTGCTTCTGCAATGGCACTATGAGCGCGGTCGTAAATGACTTTGGAAGGACGCATCGAAGCACCTGTTTCGCAGTAATAGATGCCTACTCGATCGCCACCACGGGCAATGAACTGGGTGTTTACACCATAACGGCGCAAGGCGTTTACTGCGCTTTGGCCAATTTCATGTTTTGGCAATTTCGTTACATAATAAGCATCATGTCCGTAATTGGCACAACTCACAGCTACATTGGCCTCGCCACCGCCATAAATAACATCGAATGAATCACTTTGTACAAAGCGGTAATTACCTGTAGGAGAAAGACGAAGCATGATTTCGCCTAATGTCACAATTTTACTCATACTTTATTTGTTTTTACTGTTTTTGTTTCCATTTGAATAAACTACGGTGACAAAGGTACGAATAATTTTTGGCATTCGTAGCAAACAAATCTCATTTTCGTTTTTACCTGTGGAAATCTGGTTCTAAACTTACCATATAAATAAGATGCTTACAGGATTTCGCAGAACTCTATTTTTTCTTTGTTGGGCCCTTCTATGAAAAACAACTTGGTACCGTTTTCCCAAACGTTGAAATCTATCAATGAGTCGTTAAGCATTTTATAACCTGCTTTCTGTAGTTTTTCGAAGAGTTCTTCTATGTTTTTCACGTCTAAGCAAATGTGGTCGATGGCTCCATTCTGCATGGCTGTCTCGGCTTTGGGTATTATCTCGATGACTAAGTTGCCTAATTGCATGAATGAGAAGTCGCGTCCGTTCACATCGAAACGCCCAATTTCAGTAAAGCCAAGACCTGCATAGAAATCGGCAGTGCCTTGCACATTGGTGGTAGGTATGCCTACATGTTGGATTCCACTTGAATACTGGTTCAGGTCAACGATGGCATTGGGTGATGTAGCCTGAGGTTTGGAACAGCTGATGACAAATACTGATAGTGAGAGAATGAATAGGATTTTTTTCATGATTGTTTAGTAAATGATTTTTTAAATGATGATTATTAATTATTGTTGGCTTAGGAATGTGAGCATTTCGCGTCGTACTTGATAGAAATGTTTGATATCCATGTTGTAAGCATCAGGTCCTAGGATAATGCTGTTGCACCATTCATCGGCTTTCTGAGGGTCAATTTGTTGTACCATGCGAAGCAAGTCATAGTCACGGATTCCTTCGCGCATGGCACATAAACGGATGCTTGGATATGTTTTTTCCTTGCCCGGATAGATGATGTAACAGTCACCTCCTGGCCAGTTGGTGCTGGGTGTTACATCGTGAAGAGGGTCATTGGAGAATTGCCAATAGTTGAATCCCCAGTGCAGGTAGCCGCATTCGTTGTATTTGAAGTTTATCCAATGCAATATGCGGGTCTTGATGAGTGGCAACTGAACGAAGCGGTTGGCGTAGTTGCCTTGTGGCCCAGTACATGTGTACATCCAACGTTCGCTGCCTTCGGGTACGGCAGGCATTGAGCTGATGTTCTCGCCCAACAGTACAACACTGATATCTTGATTGTCAACGATTTCGAAACTTGCATCAATTGTTTTCAATCCTGGGGCAGCTTCTTTCACCCAAGCGGCAACCTGACTCCACGATTGTTGGCTTTCAGTCCCCATTCTGTCGGGTTCATCGGCAATGTGTTGCGCACACATGTTGAGCCAGTTCTTTTCGCGGAAGTGTGATTCGATTTGTGAATAATATTTATCGATGAACGCCTTAAGACGTGTGTCGGTGTAAGGCACATATTCTTCTACGATTTTTTTGTCCTTTACGTATGCCAGATTGAAATAGTGCCCTTGGCTCCATTCCTTTCCTTCGCCACGACCTCCTAAATGGGAATTGCAGAAGAACTTCATGTTGCCGTGGTTGCCAAACATTTCCATGGCTTTGTCGAAATAAGTGAAGTCGAGTATGAAATCAGTGCTGTCGGCATTGAGTTTCAGCTTGGGCCTTTCCTGAATGAGCCAGCAGTTCTGGCCATAGCGTGCTCCTGTTTTGGCTATAAGCTGTAGCAGTTGCAAGTATCGGTCCGACCCAATTTCAAGGTCTTTCCCTTCGTCCAAATACTTCACATCCGATTGTGAATACCAATTCACCACCTTGAGTTGTTGCTCTTCGGGCAGAGTGACGGGACAAACTTTCACGTAGAAATTCTTTCTTTTTGAACATGTCCCCGATTCGTTTTCGCCTTGTACTTGCAGTTTGCATTTGTAAATGCCTGCTTTCGTAGTGCGTGGCACGTCAATGTCTATCCACAGCGTCTTGCTTTTTCCAGCTTCGACATTCTCGGTCTCATCATCGATGATGGGATCCGGATAATAATTGTCGGGAGTTGTAATCAGGTCGTCAGCACCTTTGGGCACATTGGTGTTGTAAACCTGATGCACCCATCCGATGGATGTGTCACCAAGTTGCTTGGCATCAATGGTGGCTTGTAGGTTCGAGATATTTTCTTTCGAGGTGATGACAAACTGGAATGTGGCGTTTTCTCCTCGTGCCACCCAAAGGGTGTCGGGTTGGTCTGTGAAGAGGGTGTCGGTGGTCAGTACTTTCGTAAGAGGCTCGACTTGGTAAATGGTAAGGGGTGAAGGTCGTTGACATGCGCAAAACAGTAACATGAGCGGACAAAGGAAAACAAAAAAATCTTTCATAAGTGGAATATTGGGAAGTTTGAATAATGTAGGATATTCAAGAAATAGTGTATGCCTGAATGTCGGTCTTCTGTTACGAATCAATGGCATTCATAAGTGCTTCAAGTGTTGCGAATGTCTTCCATCCCAACGATTCACCTGTTTTCCTGTTCTCTTCCACATCATCCACGAATACGGTGTTCCCAGGCTTCACGCCTGTCTCGGCGATGAGTGTTTCGTAGATGAGTTTGTCGGGCTTGCACGAATGGATGGTTTGCGAAAGAAAAACCTTGTCGAAGTAATCGGGCAGTCCATAACGTTGTGTCGTGCTTTGCCAATGCATTTCGTTGTTGTTTGAAAGTAAGTATAACTTATATCCGAGCTTGCGTAGGCGGCGAACCTGTTCCAATCGTTGTGCAGGAATACAGTCGTGCATGGCGAGCCATGCTTTGCGTACATCGTTTTCGGTCGTTCCGGGCTTTCCCCATGCTATTATTTGTGCGATGAAATGGTCTGTGCTTATTTTCCCTGCTTCATATTGACGCATCAGGTCGGTGTCGGTGGCTTCACCACTCACGGTTAGTCCCAATCGGGGGTAGTTGTCACCCAGGATAAGTTTAAACTGACGAATACATTCTGGCATGTTGTGATTCAGCAACACACCACCAAGGTCGAGGACAATATCAATCATTGTTTTTTGTTGTTTTTTGGGGGGGGGATTTGCATTTATTGGTTGTCGTAATTGTCGTATAGTATATATTTCTTTCGCATTTGTTTGTAGCGTTCCAGGTCATCTGCCCATTCATCGCGAATAGCCTCTTCGTCCCATCCGTCAATGATGTGTTGGCGTACGGCCGAGGTTCCCATCAGTAGGTCGAAAAACAGGTTACGATTGAAAAACTTGTCTTTGATACCTGCCTTCTCGAATGTCTTGTAGGCCTCAATGACGTATTTCAGCGTGAATCCCATAGGTTCGTCAAAGCTTGTGCGGAGGTATCCGGTCGCATCGTATTGAAGCAATTCGAATGGGGTAGGAGTACCTCTCCCCACGCTGACAGGCGTTCCTTCGAACGGACATAATGATGGGTAGAGCGCAATAGCGTGGTCATTGGGCAGATTAGGTGAAGGGCGCACTTCGATGTGGTAAGGTTGGCGATGTTTCCAGCCATCGGCCTTGATTACTGTAAGTTTGCATTGTTTCCCATCAGCCAACCATCTTTCTCCATTGATCATTTGTGCCAATTCGCCTACCGTACATCCGTGGAGCAGGGGGATAGGGTCAACCCCTACAAAACTTTTATGCTTCTCATCGCGGATGGGACCATCTATATGGTCGCAAGGATTAGGGCGGTCATAAACGACAAATGTCTTGCCTGTTTCGGCGCAGGTTTCCATTACATAGTGCATTGTACTAATATAGGTGTAGAAGCGCGCTCCAACGTCTTGTATGAAGAATACCACAACATCGACATCCTTGATGTGTTCGGCTGAGGGCTTCTTGTTTTTTCCGTACAAGGAAATGATGGGTAGTCCAGTCTGCTCGTCTTTACTGTCGCTGATGGCTTCCCCAGGATCCGCTTCCCCCCGAAATCCATGTTCGGGAGCCATGATTTTTACCACGTTTATGCCCTTGCAAAGCAAAGTATCTACAACATGTCGATTGTCGATTATCGCAGTGTGATTTACGACCAATGCCACTCGCTTGTCTTTTATTCGTGCCAACAACTGTTCAAACTGATTGGCCCAAAGTGTAGAACTGCAAAAAAACAGAAATATACACATGAAAAATCGATTTGTCATAAACCACACGTGACTAAAAATGGAATAATTTTTGTTTTTCACCCCAACTTATATTATATTTGCCGACAAATATAGTAAAAAAATGAATCCCTTAGCAATTATTGATAAATATTACAGAGAACAACCAGAGTTAAAGGATATTTTGTTGAAACACAGTGAATGTGTAGCCAATAAGGCATTGGACATGGCCAGGAGGCATCCTGAACTGTACATTGATGGTGATTTTGTGTATGAAGCGGCCATGTTGCACGATATTGGCATCATACAGTGTGATGCACCCAGTATTTTTTGCAGAGGTACAAATCCGTATATTTGCCATGGTCCCTTGGGAGCCGACATGCTTCGTTCGGAAGGTTTTCCACGACATGCTCTGGTGTGTGAACGGCATACAGGGATGGGACTTACAAAAAAAGAAATACAGGAAAAGGGCTTGCCCATACCTGATAGGGACATGATACCTCACAGCATGGAGGAACAAGTGGTGTGTTTTGCTGACAAGTTTTACTCTAAGTCGCATCTCGACCACGAGAAGACACTTGATGAGGCACGCCGTACACTTTCCTGGTTGGGTTGTGATGCCATTGCCCGTTTCGATATGTGGTGTCACACATTTCTTTAATCAGGTTCAAAAACGCTAAAAAGCAAGCCGACGGAATCATTTTTATGAAAGAAATGTTTATCTTTGCGCCCTTGAAATGTTTACGTAAAGGATGAAATTGCTGAAACAAAAAAAACTCTTCCCATTTGCACTTCTCATGCTGATGCTTCTGCTGTCAGTAGGCATTGATGCACAACGTCCGAGGAAAAATGGGAAAAAGGTGGAAACCGATTCGACATTGGTCCTGTCTGGTGTGCCCGCTGATACTATTGTTTCAGATTCCATTCGAGCTGACAGCATCGCTAACGACACAATTGTCAGGAAGGAATCTCCTATTGAGGCTCCTGTGAAATATAAGGCCAATGACTCTATTGTGTTCACTGTAGGTGGAAATGCCTATCTGTATGGCGAAGGCAAGGTGAATTATCAGAACATAGAACTCACATCAGCGCAAATCAGCATGAACCTCGATAGCAGTGTGGTTCATGCCGTAGGAAAGGTCGATTCTACAGGTGTGTTGTCTGGAACCCCTGTTTTTAAGGAAGGCGAGACACCTTATGAGTCGGAAGTGATGAGCTATAATTTCAAGTCGAAAAAGGGATTTATCCATAGCATCACTACGCAACAGGGTGAGGGGTATGTGACTTCTGAAAATGCAAAGAAAGATGCCGACGACATAATTTATATGCGTAGTGGCCGATACACTACCTGCGACAATCATGATCATCCACACTTCTACCTTGCACTGTCGATGGCCAAGGTGAAGGTGAAAAAGAACGTGGTGTTTGGGCCGGCCACACTGGTGGTCGAGGACGTGCATCTCCCGATAGCCATTCCATTCGGATTTTTCCCATTCAACTCATCCTATTCGTCGGGCTTTATCATGCCTACTTATGGCGATGAGATGAACCGAGGCTTTTACTTGCGCGATGGTGGTTATTATTTTGCGATCAATGACAACGTCGATTTGAAGTTATTGGGCGAAATCTTTACAAAGGGGTCATGGGGACTTTCCGCTGCATCCAATTATAACAAGCGCTACAAGTATGCTGGATCGTTCAATGCCAGTTATCTTGTGACCAAAACTGGCGAGAAGAACATTCCGGAGGATTATAGCGAGACAAAGGACTTCAAGATTGCTTGGAGTCACCGTCAGGATGCCAAGGCCAATCCAAACAGCACGTTCTCGGCCAGTGTCAATTTTGCCACTTCCAGTTACGACCAGCGCAATTTGAGCAGTTTGTACAATCCCCAACAGTTTTCTCAGAACACCAAGGCTTCGAGTGTGAGCTATTCGCGCACTTTTCAGGAAATAGGCTTGAACTTGTCTTCCACATTCAACCTTACCCAAAACACTCGTGACTCAAGCATCAGCATGACCCTGCCAGACTTGAACATCGCGCTGAACCGTCTGTATCCTTTCAAACGAAAGAAAGCGGCTGGAACTGAACGTTGGTATGAAAAGATTTCTCTGCAATACACCGGAAATGTCACGAACAGCATAAGTACCAAGGAGAATTTGCTGATGAGCACGCCACTTACGCAGTGGAAGAATGGTTTCCAACACACTATTCCTGTAAGTGCGACATTTACTTTGTTCAATTATCTGAATGTGGTTCCTTCTGTCAATTATGTGTCACGTTGGTATATGAACCGTTATGAACAGTCATACGACACTTCTACACATACTGTTCGCAAGGACACGATCAATGGTTTCAATCGCGTCTGGAACTATAACTTGAGTTTGCAGATGAATACCAAGTTGTATGGTTTCTACAAGCCTTGGAAAATGTTCGGCGAGAAAGTCCAAATGATACGCCACCTTATCACTCCCTCTGTTTCGTTCAGCTATGCGCCAGACTTTGGCAGTGCACGCTATGGCTATTACAAGACATTCGTTTATACGGATGAAAAAGGAGAGGTACGTCAAGTGGAATATTCTCCTTATGAAGGGATGGCTTATGGCGTTCCCGGACGTGGGCTCTCTGAAAACATAAACTTCTCTCTCGACAACAACGTGGAGATGAAGATCAAAAGTGATAAGGATACGACGGGCATACGGAAAATCAGTCTGATAGACCAGCTGTCTGCCAACATCTCTTATAATGCGGCTGCGAAGACACAACCTTGGAGCGACCTGAGCATGAGCCTGCGTTTGAAACTTACGAAAAGTTATACTTTCAATATGAATGCCTCCTTTGCCACCTATGCTTATCAGTATGATGAAAAGGGTAACATTATTGTAGGCGATCGTACAGAGTGGTCGTATGGCCGTTTCGGCCGTTTCCAAGGATATAGCGGATCATTCTCTTATTCGCTCAACAATGATACTTTTAAAAAACTGTTCCGTGGTGGCGATGATACCAAGGACAAGGAGAAGAAGAAAAAAAATGAAGACGAAGAGGATGACGAGGACGAGGAAGAAGAACAAAAGAAAGAAGACAATAGCGGATTGAGGCGCACCGAAGCGGCTTCGCTCAGCAGCGATGGCTATCTGGCTTTCAAGATGCCTTGGTCCATCAACTTGAGTTACAGTTATAGCATTCGTGAAAACAAGGATCCCAAGAAGTTCAATCGGAAATCGATGCGTTATCCGTATGCCATTACCCATTCGCTCAACATTTCAGGGAATCTTAATCTCGGTAGTCGTTGGTCAACCAATTACTCGTCAGGCTATGATTTCAACACACATGAAATGTCAATGACAACAGTCAACATCAGTCGGGACATGCATTGTTTTGAAATGAGTTGTGGATTGGTGTTTGGCCCTGTCACTTCTTACAATTTTAGTATCCGTGCAAAGTCCAATATGCTTACCGATGCCCTGAAATGGGATCAACGGAGCAATACTGGTAGTGCCGTGACTTGGTATTAATCGCAAGTGGCATCGAGCCACTGTATCGCACATAGATTACATGACATGAATAGTGACTTGAACCGATTATTGGGACAGCGCATATTGGTGCTTGATGGAGCCATGGGAACAATGCTTCAATTGCATGGTTTGCAAGGTGATAGTGATAAGCATAACTTGACTCATCCACAAATTGTGGCCCAAATCCATCAGGATTACATTGATGCTGGGGCAGACATCATAACCACCAATACATTCAATCTCGATTACCATAGGGCGTTGGCGGGCGCATCATTGGCACGTCAGGTTGCCGACAATTGCGGACGAAAAGTGTTTGTGGCTGGTAGTGCCGGACCCACATCTCATTCACTGTCTATCGCCACTGATGCCAATCACGTGGATTTTCGTGAAGTGGATTTTGACGCCCTTTCTGAGTCGTATGCCCAGCATATTCGTGGGCTTATGGAGGGCGGTGTCGATATCATTTTATTGGAGACATGTTTCGATGCACTCAATGTCAAGGCTGCCATATATGCCATGCACCAATTGCATTGCATGTTGCCAGTCATGATATCAGCGACTTGCGACGTGTCTGGGCGTGTGCTTACAGGTCAATCTGTCGAAGCGTTTTACACGGCTGTGTGCCATTGCACTCCCATCTCATTTGGCCTCAACTGTTCCACTGGTGCATCCGACATGCATTCCACTATCAGAGACATAGCTCGTTTTGCCCATTGTGCCGTAAGTTGTCATCCCAATGCAGGCTTGCCCGACGAGATGGGTCACTATGGCCATACTCCCCATGCCATGGCGGAGCAGGTTGGTGTAATGGCTCGCGAAGGTTTGCTCAATATTGTGGGCGGTTGCTGTGGCACCACTCCCCAGCATATCAAGGCTATTGCCGATGCTGTACGTGGTGTCGCGCCACGACCTTTGTCATTCTCCAACGAAACGACTCTTCAGGTCTCTGGCTTGAGTAATTGGAAACTCGACAGATTTACTGACATTGGTGAACGTACCAACGTGGCAGGCAGCCGTAAGTTTGCCAAACTCATGGCATCGCACAATTACGAGGAAGCCTTGCTTATCGCATCGAAACAGATTGCCGATGGTGCCAACATCATTGACATCAACACCGATGATGCCATGCTCGACAGCTTGTTGCAGATGCAGACTTTCGTGCGATTTGCAATGAGCGACCCTAAAGTGTGCAATGCTGCCCTGATGATCGATTCGTCCGACTTCCCTACTTTGCTGGCAGGCTTGAAAAATGCACAGGGCAAGTGCATTGTCAATTCCTTAAGTCTGAAAGAAGGCGAGGAGGAGTTTGTCCGCAGGGCCTTGACAGTGTATTCGCTTGGCGCGGCAATGGTGGTAATGGCATTCGACGAACAAGGGCAGGCTACCGATTATGAGCGTAAGATCCGGATTTGTTCACGGGCTTACCAACTGCTCACAAAGGCTGGAATCCCTCCCACCCACATCATTTTTGATGTGAATGTGCTTGCTGTTGCTACTGGCGCGGGCACCGATGAGTGTTATGCACTTGATTTCATAGAGGCGGTACGGTGGATAAAACAGAATTTGCCACATGCCAAGACTTCGGGTGGTATTTCTAATCTCTCGTTCGCTTTTCGTGGCAACAACACGGTGCGGCAAGCCATGCACGCCGTGTTCCTCTATCATGCCATACAGGCGGGGTTGGACATGGCCATTGTCAATCCTTCCATGTTGCAAATCTATGAGGTCGTGGAGCCACAACTGCGTGAGGTGGTCGAGGATGTCATCCTTGCGAGGGACAGCGATGCCGCCAATCGACTCATCCGTCTGGCATCTCAGGTGTCTGATGCTTGTGTGGTTGCTATCCCAACTCCTGAGACGCAACAACTGGGTTTGAGCGATATGATTATACAAGGTACAACCGAACAGCTTGCCGAGCAGGTTGTCCGGCAGTTGCAGCTGTTGGGTAGTGCCAAGGCAGTCATCGATGGTCCCCTTATGAAGGGGATGGAACAGGTTGGCGTGTTGTTTGAACAGGGAAAGATGTTCTTGCCGCAGGTCGTGAAATCGGCTCGGGCGATGAAGGTGGCATTCGATGTCCTGCAACCCCATATCGTATCCGCTCATGATGGTCTGGAATCGCGACATTACAAGGCCATTATCGCTACGGTGAAAGGCGACATTCACGATATTGGGAAAAACATCACCTCATCAGTTCTTGCGTGCAATGGCTTTCAGGTCATCGATTTGGGTGTGATGGTCGATAATGACACCATCGTGCGTGAAGCCATGCGTGAGCAGGCCGATGTCGTGTTTGTGAGTGGACTCATTACACCCTCACTGCAACATATGGAGGAACTTTGCAAAATGCTTGCAGGGCAATCGTCAGACATCCCTCTATTTGTGGGTGGCGCGGCTACTTCTGCACTTCACACGGCTGTGCGTTTGTCGCCTCTTTACTCCCATGTGTTCTATGGGCCTGATGCTTCTGCATCAACTGTATTGGCCAAGAAATGTATGACCGATAAGACCATCTTCGAACAAGTTGAGCATGACAAGCAAGCATGTATTCGTAAGCAATATGCACGACATCAGCACTCGCAAAAGTCGCTTCCTGTTCCAGAGGCCGATGATTTTCTTCGGTTCAGCCAGTTAGGCCAGCAAGACATACCTGTTTGCGAGGTTCCTGTCAGCCAGGTGTCCGATTACATCGACTGGCGTACATTCCTCGGCATTTGGGACATCAAGTCGGCAGATATGGAAAATTCGGAAGTGCAAAACCTCCTCAGCATGGCACGCGATGGTCTGCAACATCTTCATGCCACCATTCATGTAGCGCTGCATTTCGTGCCCGCAAGCGAGTTTCAGGGGGAAATGCCTGTCAGGTGTTTCCTTCGTCCCGACACTCCGTTGGGCTTGTTTGCCGTGTCGGTCAGCGATGTCGAGTCGTGCTCATGTCCTGCTTGCACCGACTTGATGGAGCAGACTTTGTGCCTTTGTCTGGCAGATGCGGCAGCGGCATGGATGGAAAGTCGCCTGAAAGTGCCAGCCGGCTATCGTTGCATACGACCTGCCATTGGCTACCCCTCTTGTCCCGACCATCGGCTCAAGGCAGAGGTGATGCGTCTCATTCCTCGCAGCAAACAGTTGGGCATTAGTTTTACCGAATCCTATGCCATGTTGCCGGCAGCCAGTGTATGTGGTTTTTTCATAATGAATAAAATTGCCCAATATTTATGAATATCAGCGAAATTATCCTAAACAGCGTCAAGCCGTTTCCTTCCATCGAGATAGTACCTCCCTTAAAAGGTATCAGCAAAGATGAGCTCCTCTCATCGATTGAACCTTTGTTGGAGTATGCTCCTAAATATATTAACGTGACTTGCCATCGCAACGAGTTTGAGTTCGTTCCCAATGCTGATGGATCGTTTAGCAAACGCATGGTACGCAGTCGTGTGAATGAAGTGGCAGTGGCTGCATCCATCATGTCGCGCTATCAAGTGGAGATGGTGCCTCATGTCATTTGTGCAGGAGTGAGTGTGGATCAGATCCATGCTACCCTCGATGATCTGAATTTCCTGGGCATCCATAATGTCATGGCATTGCGTGGCGATTGTCTGAGTGGCGAGAAACGTTTTACACCCAATCCTCATGGTTATGCTCATGCCGACGAATTGGTGCGAGGCATTCGTGAGTATCGCAAGGAGGATGGTGAGGTGTTTTGCATTGGAGTAGGTGGTTATCCGGAAAAACATTTCGAGTCGCCCAACATTGAGACAGATGTCAGGTACTTGAAGCAGAAAGTCGATGCCGGTGCTGATTTCATCATCACGCAGATGTTTTTCGACAACGAACGTTTTTATGCTTTCGAAAGGCTTTGTCGGCAGGCTGGCATTACGGTGCCTATCATTCCGGGTCTGAAACCTCTTTCCTCTCAACGTCAGATAACCCTTTTGCCCGAATCCTTTTCGCTCGACATTCCTCTGGCGCTCTCTTCTGCCATGGCGCAGGCCAAATCTTCTGCCGAGGCATATCGGATAGGGCAAGACTGGTGCACGATGCAGTGTCGTGACTTGTTGCAGCACGGAGTCAAAGCCATACACTTCTATACTATGGGCCAGGCACGCAACGTATGTGAGATTCTGCGCAACTGTTTTTGATTTTCTGAATGGTATGGACTTTTGAAAAACGCTATGGCGATTTCGTGTAATCTTGGGCTTCAAAAAAAACGATTTAAATTTTAATGACATGAAACGACTTGAATCATTGGATGTCCTTCGTGGCTTCGATTTGTTTATGCTGACTGCCTTTGGGGCAGTATGTACTTCATTCATCAAGGCTGGTGAGTTTTCGTGGGGCGATGCTGCGCTCTTTCAGTTCGGTCATGTGGAGTGGGAGGGGTTTGCCGGTTGGGACCTCATCAAGCCTTTGTTCATGTTCTGCTCAGGTGTGGCCATTCCTTTCGCTATGACCAAATACCGTGAGCAGGGACAAAGCAAGGCACGCATTTATTGGCGCATTGTGAAGCGTGTGTTGGTGCTTTGGATTTTCGGCATGATTTGTCAAGGTCGTTTGCTGGAACTCAATCCACAAACCCTTGTGTATTATAGCAACACCTTGCAAACCATAGCTGTAGGCTATGCGGTTTCTGCCATTTTTTTTCTTCACACCCAACCTCGCACGCAAGTCATTGGTGCCATTGCATTGCTCTTGGGCTATTGGGCACTGATGATGTTTGTCAGGGTCGATGGCTATGGTGGCGGTAATTTCACTCCCGAAGGCAACCTTTGCGAATGGGTGGATAGGATGGTGTTGGGAAGCCACTGCGACCATGTCACCATCGATGAGGCTACGGGAGTGGTCACTTTCCGCGAACGCTACAACTATACTTGGGTGCTCAGCAGCATGAACTTTATTGTCACTGTCATGACGGGTATGTTTGCAGGTGAAATCCTGAAGTCTGCCTGGACAAACAGGCGCAAACTCATCACCATGCTCGTTCTTGGCATTGTGATGACAGTTGTCGGTTGGATCTGGAATTTTCAGATGCCTGTCATCAAGCACATCTGGACCAGTTCCATGACGCTTGTCGCAAGCGGTTATTGTTTCCTGCTGATGACACTGTTCTATTGGTTGGTCGATGTGCGTCAAATCAAAGGTTGGGGCGTGCTCAAGGTGTTTGGCATGAACTCTATCCTCGCTTACATGTTGGTGCAGCTGTTCAGGATGAGAATCTTTACTACGCGCCTATTGTTTGGTCTTGAGCAATATTTGGGCACACCTTGGTACGAATTTCTCATTGCTGTTGCCAATGCCGTATTGCTATGGGCCATCCTGCATTACTTCTACAAACGTAAGATTTTCCTGCGCGTTTAGTGATGGTTAGTGATGGTTAAATAATAAGTTGGTACGATTTTGCCTTAGAATTTTGAGATATTTTGGGCTCGTTATTGTTGTCTTGAAGCGGCTTTTGTGGGGGCTTTCATGGTGTAGCCGGACGGCACATCCGGTCAAACATCTCATTCAAGTTTCGCAAGTAGTTGTCGTTATTGAAAGCCAATTAGTTAAGTGCAAGTTAAGAGTGGACATAAATAAATACTGATACTCTACGCGTC
>DCGR01000102.1:14694-20527 GCA_002315285.1 Bacteroides sp. UBA1773
TAAATTATCACTTGCGAAACTTGAAACATCTCATTAAAAGCCCGTACCTGGCCGCTTTTGCGGAATCCGGCAGACTCATACAGCATCTTCGCCCTTTTGTTCCCTGGTGCTACCAGTAGCGTGCATGTCAGTCCTAATCCATCGGCATGGGTCACACAATGCTGCAACAGACATCGTCCGATGCCATTCCTTCTGAAGGAAGGCATCACAGCCAAGGTGTCAACGTAATACTCTCCTGCCGTGGTCTCATCGCTCATTTCATCGAATCCTTCGCCAAACATCTCGTAGGCAATCGTTCGCAACAGAGGCAGTGTGGCCTCTTTCATGGCAACGTAGCGCGCTCCGTCATAGCTCAATGTCATGCCCGCGCGTTCGTCATGCCACATGGCCACGTGGGCGTTTCGCCAACTGTACAGCGTGTCCTCACGCTCAGTCACAGCCTTCATGGCCGTCAGGAGTTCGTGCTGTTTTGCAATGTCGTATTGGTTCAGGTCTATCAGAAATGCCATATATACGCATTCTGCTATGAAAGCTGCATCGTCGCGGGTCGCGGCACGTATGTTTGTTTCGTTATGTAGGCACATACTCATCTATCTTTATCATCCGACGTGTTCATCGGGCAAAATTACATGTTTTTTGCCGTTCTTTGTGATGCCTCATTGTTTTTCACTATATTTGTGTGCAAATCAAATGAGACTCACGTAAAAGATTACATAATGCACACCATGAAGGTTCCCGTATCGTACAGTGATGACATATCAGAACTGCTATCCCTAGCTCTTGAAACCCTCGGTTATGAGAATGAGCGTATCATTCATTATTCTTTTCTGATTGAAGAGGCTTTGCTGAAGTGGAAGGACTCAGGCTTGTCCGAACGGGAATTGCTCTTTTCCAGGGCCGACACCAGGAAAAATGTCGAGTTCGTGTGGGAAGTTGTGGGTGAGGCTTCCAATCCGTTTGAGATAGATCCCGCGACTTCCGAAACCGATTGCGTCAGCCGTATGAAGGATTTGCTGCTTTCGGGGGTGGGCAGTGAAATCAGATACAGCTACAAGAAAGGTATCAACATCATCACACTGAATCTTCCCAAACGAAACCACACGGAGAATCTGTTTCAGCGCAACCTCACACAGATGGCCATACCGCTTTCCTTTCAGGCTCTCATGGCCTGCATTGCCACGTATGTCGATTCCTTCATGGTGGGCTTTCTTGATGTCAATGCCATGTCGGCAGTTTCGCAGCTGTCCCAGTTCATCAATACCCATATCTTTTTGGTCATAGCTTGTGAGACCGCATCGACAGTGGTCATCACGCAGTTGTGGGGCAAGCGCGACAGGACGCAGATGCAACATGCCAAGGGAATAGCCATTCAGTTGTCACTGTTCATTTCCTTCGTGTTCTGGGCGGGGGCCTTCTTGTTTCCCAAGCAGATCATGTCGTTTTATACCGACATTCCCGAACTGATGCCCTATGGTGTGGCTTATCTCAAGGCTATCTCCTTCTCGTTCCTTATCACGGCGGCCTATCGCATGTGTTATTGTTACATGCGTATTGTCGGGAAGACCAAAACCTGTATGCTGTATTCCATCTATGCTTGCATCCTGAATGTCATTTGCAATGCCGTTTTCATCTTCGGGTTGTTCGGTATTCCTAAAATGGGTGCTTATGGAGCAGCCCTCTCTACCACTCTTAGTGCATCGCTCCAACTTGCGCTGGTCATTGTAAGTGCCGTCAAAGACCGCTCCCAGCATGTGTCGTGGACGTATGTGCGTTACAACAGTCCAATGGCACGGAATTTCTTTGCAACGTTCTTCCCCATAGCCGCGCAGTTTGCCACTTGGCTCCTTGCTTCCAACATCCTTGCGTCTGCCTTTGGTCACATGAACGCCGACATCCTTGCGGCCAATTCCATACTCGTCATCATCACTTCGCTGATCATGTGTGCGGCAACAGGCGTTTCCTCTAGTTGTGCCATCATGATCGGAAGCCTGTTGGGAAAGAACCATCCCGACACGACTTGGAGGAGTGCTCAGATCATGATGAAAATCGCCACCCGCATGGCATTCCTGGCAGTGTCATTGATAGTCGTGCTTGGCCTGGCTTCCCTATTGTTGCCACTCAACATGACCGCTGCCGCAATACGCTACACCTACATACTCATTGCCATATACAGTGTCAACGTTTTTTTTGGATTCCAAAATAATATCATCAACAACGGCGCCCTTTATGCTGGAGGTGAAGCCAAGAGCATACTTTTTATTGACAGCATAGTGATGTGGGGTGTCATGGTGCCTGTGGCGCTGGCAAGTATCTATTGGGTGGAAATCCCAGTGGCGCTACTGTTCTTCATCTTGAAGTTCGACGAAACACTTTCCTTCCCCTATAAGTACTACCGCTACCGTTGCAAGGCATGGCTTCGCAATCGCTGAAGATAATCTAATCTATTCCTACAACTCTACCGGACGAACAGCATAGCCATAGGAACAATCGGCACCTGATTCAACGTACGGGGAATTGTTCGCATCGTCTTCAGCTCCATGTCGGGCAGGAAATTCACGCCCACCATCTTCACCATGCCTACCCCGCCCTGCGCGTCGTAGCTTGAGGCCACGTCGGTGGCGGCGTTGAGCTTGAGCGAGAACGTGCCCACGCCGTCGAGCTTGAAGGAGTGGCCGTTGCAGAGGAAGTAGTCGAAAGCGTCGTAGATGGAGGCGGCCTTTGCCGCATAGCTCACTATTTCGCCGTATCCGATGGTGGAATAGCGGCTCATGCTGGGGCAGTAGAGGTTCTTTCCGAGGAACGACACCAGCCTCAGGATGTACTTTACGATGATGTTACCTTGAGTCATAGTCGGTTAAGTTTTGGTTTGGTTGTTTGGTTGTTTGGTTGTTCCGGGGCCGGGGGCTTCCCGGTCTTCAGCCCCCTCCCCTCCGGGGGAGGGCGGGGGGAGAGGCTCCCTCTTAGTTGAAGTTGATGCTTGCCAAGGCGTTCTTGACCTTGACGGAGGGCGCGTAGCGGAGCACGATGCCGCTGAGCAGGTAGCGGCTCACCTGGCTCTTCTGCGCCACTGCCTTGCCTTGGGCGGAGAGCCGGATGTTGCCGAAGTCGCCGAGGTTCACACTGTGGCCGTTCATCACGAAGTAGCGTACGGCCTCCTTGATGCCGAGGATGGCGCTGCGCACGGTGGCCTCCTTGATGCCGAGGATGGCGCTGCGCACGGTGGCCTCCTTGATGCCTGCCGTCTGCGCCACACGCGCCACGATGAGGTCGCTGCCGATGGTGGAGTAGCGTTCGGCCGTGGTCACCAGCCGCTGCTCACCCGCCACCTTGCGGACGGATTGCTTGAGATTGATTTGTCCCATAGTCGGAAATAGTTTGGTTTTGGTTGGTAAATGTAGTTAGTTGGTTTGGTGGTTCGAATCACGACGCAAAGTTACGGGAAAAAACCGGAACCGCAAAACAAAATCGGGGAAAAATTTCACCTATCTTTTTCATGTGCAATTAATTGCACGTTACTGTCGGGAGCATCCGCCGGGTTTCCCGTGAGACACCAGCAAGCCCTCCGCGAGAGGCAAGGAACCGTTTTGCGGAGCGTCTGCCGGGCGGGAGCGCAGGAGCGTATGAATATGCAATGATGAAACCGAAATGATGAAACCGAATGGAGCTTTTCGGCCTTCGGATGCAAATCGGGGACAAGACAGGAAATGCACTTTTTCGCTTTTTTTTCCCCTTTTGCACTTTTCAAAAAAAAGTGCACTTGCATCAAAATCTGCATCAATATACACTATTGCGCATGAATATGCAAGCAAGGGCAGCCATGTGGATTTAGCATCATTTAACGGCGTTTGTGGTTCGTCAATGGCATCCATCGGCGCAAACGAAGGCTTTGCGACTCCAAGACCACTAGGCTGTCAAGCTAACGACACAACGAATCAGTATGATTCATGACAATTTGCGTCACATTACACGATGATTCACGTCAGGCGGAGCGTGAAAACCATGTCGCATCACGTGTGGATGGATGATTTTACAGGAATTGCCGTGAATTGGGCCGTGAATGACAACAAACTGCCCCCCCCCAATCGAATGACGAATCTCGAGGAAAATCCATGGTCAGGTCTGGCGACCTTTGCGTGTGTCATCGTGTGTCTGTCGGTATGCAAGCATCCCCACAGCCCCACGATGACACACGCAAACTGCCTTGCAGTCCGGCCATTGGTGGAAAATGCCTTACGGCTAAAATCGCATAAAATCACGAAAGCCATCGGCAAAAGAAACAAACCGGTCAGCGAGACCATGAACCGTGAACCATGACTATGGGCAGGGCAACTGAAGTTTTTTCGCCGTTTTGCTTGCCGGTTCGAAATGTTTCATGTATCTTTGCGGGAAATAACAATTGAAGACTTGAAAGAAGCAGCACAATTTCGTAGCATTGCAGACACTCCAATAATCACATTGCAGTATAGGCTGGGGGGTAAGTCGTTTTATTCAACGGTTGGCGCATTCTTTCTTTGTGGCCGTACGCATGGCTTTTTGGCCGTGGGTGCGCCTGTGTTGTTTGATGGCTTGGCGAATTCAGCCGCCATTGCAACCAATACAATCAAGAAAAGTAAAGCCAATACGGCTCGTGATAAAATTGTGAATCATACAATACAAACCCTATTCAATTAATCAAATTTCATTCAATTTATGAAAAAACAAATCCTAATCATGACAGGTCTTGTGGCGATGTTGCTGACATCGTGCTACAAGAGCGACATCGATGACCTGAAAAGTCAGGTGAACGATCTGAAAGGACAGACGGGTGAGATTGCCAGCATCCAGACACAGATTACCGGCATCAACACCACCATTGCCACCCTGCAAACCACGAGCAACAACCTGCAAAGCTACGTGACGGAGTTGCAGAACAACGAGAAGGCCACCAAGCAGCAGATTTCCAGCCTGCAGGCTGCCGACCAGCAGCTCACCACCGGCATCAGCGACCTGAAGCAGTATGTGGACAACGAGCTGAAGAACGCCACCGACTGGACCGCTGCCACTTTCGCGACCCTTGCACAATTGGACTCCCTCTCTGACGTGGTGGCTGCGCTGCCGGCGAAAATCGATGCCGTGAGCAAGGCGTTGGGCGAGGCCAAGACAGAGCTGACCAAGAACTACGAGAAGGCCATCAAGGAGGCCGTGGAGCTGAGCGAGCAGTCGATGCAACAGTGGGTGAACGAAAAACTCACGGGCTATTGCACCATCGCCCACATGAATGCTTCGATTGATTCGCTGGGCCTTGCGTGTGCAGCCTCCGACTCCACCCTTGCCGCTGGCATAGAGGAGCAGAAGGATTCGCTTGCCTCGGCCAAGACCGAGCTGACCGCCGCCTACCAGGCTGCCATCAAGAAAGCCATCGAAGAGGAGGCAGGACGCATCGACGGAAAGGTGGCGCAGGACATTGCCGCTGCACAGGACGCATTGCAGACGCAGATTACGGCCATCAACAATGAACTTGCCCCCATCAAGGAGCGATTGGCAAAAATCGAGTCCGATATCGATGCCTTGCTCAAGCAAGTCCAGAGCATCGTGGTTGTTCCTGACTACACCGACGGCAGCACGAAGGTGATAGGAAGAACCGCCACATTCTCGTTCGACATCATGCCCGTAGAGACTGCCGTGGCCTTGGCTGAAGCATGGCAATCGGCAGAGGCCAAAGAGCAGGGAGGAATGGTGTATCTGAACCTCAAAGATGTCAAGAGCAAAGGGCAGACATCCCAGATAACGGATTCCATCAAGAATGTATATGTGGAAAAGGGAGAATTCAAGATAGGTTGTTCAATTTGACGTT
>DCGR01000030.1:0-21448 GCA_002315285.1 Bacteroides sp. UBA1773
GAACTTGCGAAACTTGAATTACTTAATAGAAAACGATATGTATAAATTAACATCACCGAAACAAAACTATGTGAGTCCAAGCATTCAGGTGCTTGAGCTTGGAACTAATAATCCAATATTGGAAGGATCGCCCAATGGAAATTCGCCTTTTTTCGAAGAATTTGAAGTGTAATACCCCCGTAAACAAGCATCATTATGAAGTATTTTAAATATGTTTTTTCGCTTTTTGTGTTGTTGCTGCTCTCGTGTAACGACCAAAAAATCATAGATGAAAGTGCAGACGCTATCAGCGAAGGCGATATTTGTAGTGTGATTTCGGTGCCTCTTTCTGTCGATGCTGATTCGCGTATGGGTTATAGTTACCAATCGAAATCTAAAAAGGGTTTGAAAGCCGTGTGGAAAATAGGTGACATAATCTCTGTTAATCCCAACCCTTGCGTTCTAGGTGAAGATAAGGAATATGCTCTTCGGAGTGATTGTGATGACAAAGAAACAGGTGTCTTTTGTAATGCAGATGGATTCAAATCGAGTGTTAAATCGAACCTATGGTGTGTGTATTATCCTGGTAAAACAATAAAAAACGACATTGATTTTCACAACTTTTCTTATGAGGGTCAGACACAGGATGGAGACAACTCCCTTGCACATTTGGCAAAATATCACTCCATGCGTATTTATAACTATTATGGTCAGTCAACGACAGTGTCGATGCCAGAAACGATGAATTTCAAAGGTGATAATGTGTATCAGTCGTCGTGCATTAAATTCGAATTGAGTGGGTTTAACTTAGGTGCTAATTATAAACCCATTGAAATTTCCATTTCCAATTATAATGAGAATGGTTTTGTGGAGTCTCCGTTCTTTTTGCGTAATGGCTGGTATTCATATGCAGATAACTCAAGCGTAACATTGGAGGACAATCCTGCCCAGTCATCACTTTCTTTGCAGCTGAAAAATTGCAAAAAAAATCCAGAATCAATTACGGCTTATATGATGATAAGCAATATGCCAATCACTTTGAAGAAAGGTAAGCTTCGCATCACTATTAAGGCAGAGAAAAATGGTACTGTAAAATACGTTTATGCTGATAAAACACTTTCGGCCAATAAAGCGTTGTATGATGCTACTGATTCAGAATCTCCCTATTATGGTGGACGTCTTAATACTATCAAGGTGACTAGTGGGTGGGAAACGGATACTAGGTCGCGTAGCACAGATTATTCAGATGATGGCGTTGTTACCACACATCATGCTCATACTAAAGGGAATGGAAAACTCAATGTCATCATTATGGGTGATGGCTTTAGAGATAGTGAAATGACGAGTTATGCTACTCAAATGGAGAGAGCTTACGATAACTTCTTTGCTGTAGAGCCTTACAAGTCGCTCAAAGACTATTTCAACGTGTACAGTGTTAATGTCGTATCTGAAATGTCGTCGGATGTTACTGCTTCCAGTAATGGTGCTGTAGGCAAAAATGCGATCACTAAATTAGGCACCCAAATGACCAATGGCAGTACTCGTGTTACGGGCAATCAGGATATGGTGATGTATTATGCCAAGATGTGTCTTACAAGTTCGACAGGAGGAAATATGTCGGTTGCTGCTGCGAAAACAGCTTTGGAAGATGCCGTGCTGATTGTGATGATCAATGCAAATTGTTATGCAGGGACCTGCCATTATGCCTATTCTTCGGGACAAGATTATGGAAAGGGTTATGGGATTGGTTATCAACCTTTAGGAAAAGCAATATCCACTTTTACTGCTGAGGAGATATGTAAATATACGATGATTCACGAAACTGGTGGACATGGATTCGGGAAATTGGGTGATGAATATGGCGCTACTGGTAGTGCTATTCCTGCATATTATGACGAAAAGAAGGAAAGTTTGGCAACCATGCACAGTTATGGAGTTGCTACTAATGTAAGCGTATATAGTAGCCAAAAAAGTAACATGTATTGGTCCGATTTGTTTGGCCTTGGAACGGGAAAAAATTATTATGAGAATAAAGAAGGTTTGGGAGCATACAGTGGCGCATGGACTTATGCAGCAGGCTATTTCTCTCGTCCCACGGATAATAGTTTGATGAATGTGCAGTGGAATCCAGATGGACAACAATTCAATGCACCTTCTCGTCGAGCCATCTATCATCATATAATGCGTGCTGCAGGTGTGTATGCTGATAAAGCAACGGCATTTGCTAACTTCTTCGAATGGGATTCTGCACATCCAGTGCAATTCTTGGAGCAATCAAATCAGTTGGAGTCGAAGCATGAAATCAAGTCGAGAGGTGTTGAACAGATTCTACCTTTGGAACCACCAGTGTTGATGAAGGGTAAATGGATTAGAGGACATTATGTAGAGTAATGTAGGAATACGTAGATTTTCTATCACAGGCTGTGTCTTACGTGTGAGATTCAGCCTGTGTTTTGGTTCGCCCAGCATGGGTATATTCTGACGGGTGCAGGTCCCGAGTGGGTTCTAATGGCCTGAGTTCGGGATAAGCGAATGTCACTTTTCCTTTTCCATTCGGCACAGAAGCCTCGCTGTTTATGCTTGGTATGAATGATTTGATTATGGCCAATAAATCACTGATATACAAAGCTGAATGTTTTTTGCGAAATATGGCTTCTGGTTTTCTGCTCTAAAAAACGAGAGTTGAAAAGCAGATGGAGTTGTTGGTGTGTTGTATTGACAATTAATGTTTTAATTGATTAACTTATCGCATCGGTCCTCATCCACTTCTTGCTGTAGAAACGGTATATCTTGTAAGGGAATGCCAAGATGTAGTCAGACTTCAAAATGATGAAGAAAAGCACTATGGGAATGCTTGCCCAATAGGTGCCAATGAAAGCCATTGGAACCAAAATGCCCCAAAGGACGATGGCAGTGATGAGAGGAACACTTTTTGCATCGTTTCCTGTAAAGAGCACTCCAATTTCAAGGGTGAGGTTCATACAGGCGAAGAAAATGTTGATGGCGAAGAAGATGGTGAGGATATAGACGTATTGGATGGCCGCATCGGACATTTCGAGAGGGAGGAATGTGGAAGCAAAGCCGAGGATGAGAACCAGTGGTACGAACATGAGGCTGTTGCGTGTGACAAATTTGATGAATACCTTGCTGCTTTGCCATGTCTTTTCGGGATTGTTCCTGCCCAACAGTCCACCTATCAAGACAGCACCACCCAGTGCTACACCTTCGTTGATGCAGAGGATAAACATACTGATGATGGTGAGCAGTGAACTTGCGGCCAATATGTCGGCATTCATGCGACCGAATGCACCTGCAATGAGGTTGTTGGCAACGCAAAATATAATGCAGTGTACAGAGATGGGAAATACGGTGACGAGGAAATTCTTGGGAACAGGACTCTTATAGTTGGTGAACGTCCACGAAATATGCCGGCTACGGTCTTTTTGAGTGTGCCAAACCACTAACACCAGTTGCAGTAGCCCGCTGATCGTAGTGGAAAGTGCGGCTCCATAGACTCCTAATCTGGGTACTCCGAAAAGACCGAAAATGAAGATGGAGTTGCAGATGACATTCAAGATGCAGGCATAGGTGGAGTAAAGCAGGCAACTCTTGGCTTCGCCCATGACGCGCATGTAGCAAAAGTAGAGGCGGGTGGCTCCTGTGATGAGGAACGAGAACGACAGAGCCCGTAGGTAATCGACACCATAAGGCTTTAGTTCAGGTATGTCTGTGTAAAATGATATGATCTGTTCGGGGATAAAGAACGCTCCAGCCCAAAACAACAAGGAAATGAACATCGAAACATGGAGCACAAATCCTTTTGTGTCTTGCATCTGTTTCCGGTCTCTCCTTCCCCATAAGCGTGAGATGATGGCGGCAGAGGCTATTTCGCAGCATCCGATAAAGTTGAGGTGGGTGTTGACATATGGGAGAGCTGGGAGACTGCCGACATGGCATTGACATCGAGAAAGCCTACCATGAACGAATCCACATAGGTGGCAATGGCCAACATGATGGATTGCAACACCAATGGAATGGATATATGGATGAGGTTTTGCTTGAAAAGACGTTCTGTGTGGTTTTGTTTGGGCAGGGAGAGGGTGATGATGTTGGTCTTGGTGTCCTTGCTGTATTTGTATTTGATCTCGTTGCCAACTCCGGAAAGGAGCAGATCTTTCATCTTGCTGAGGCAATCGGTCTCGCAAGTGGCGGCATCGATGGCAAAAGGATCACAGGAGGGTCCAGCCACTTCCCATGAGAAGTTGACATCGTTCTTGGTGTCGGAACGAGAAAACAAGAGTTCTTGTTCATCCAGTCCGGACTCTTTCCATTTCAGTAGAGCTTCCTCGATGAGGAATGAGTAACGTACGAGCAAGTCATTTTCGTAGTCGAGCGTCTCGAGAGCCAATGTAAGTAAAGCAGAGATGTCATCGCTGTAGGAAACGGATGTTTTGATGTTACTCATTGCTGTTTGGGCTTTCTTGTCCTTTTGGGGAGCGTGTTGTGTTATTGGGTATGGCCTTGGCGATTTGTATTGTGGAGTAGCGGCAGAAGTTGTTGCTCGAACGTGGTACGCTCGATGAGACGATAGTGCGGGTGGTAGGAAGTGGAGTAAATGTCGCTGTGATGCGAAGCGTAGTGTCCTTGAGCCAACATGTCGGCAATGGCTTGTCGGTCGGCTGTAAAGTTGGGCAGGGAAGGGTAGAGCAGACTTGCTTCTTCGACAATCACTTCCCACTCCTTGGCCCAGTCGGTCACCTTCGGAAGGGTGAACTGCCGGGCACTGGCGAGGAAAGCCGCAAGGAAGGTGTCGATGGAAATGCGCCCATCGGCAATGACCGAAAGATTCACGCGGTAGAAACGTCCGTGCCAGCCAGTGAGCTCATAATCTGGACTGTGATAGGGATTGTTGACAGCCTGTTTGCATTCGCTTTCGAGATAGTGGCGCATGGCTTGCTCGGCATCTGGAGCATCCGACATGAGGTGGCCAGGGCCGAAGGCATCTTGGAAGAAATTCTTGTAGATGTCTTTAAGGGTGGATGCGGGGTAGGCATTCATTTGTTTCTCGATGGCCTCACGAATGGCTTGTCGGTCGAAGTCTTGCGCAATGGTGTGGGTGAAGGAGGCGAGTAACAGGATAATGAGTATGGCTTTGTTCATTGTTTTTTGTTTTGGCAACCCGACATCCAACTGAAAGCGTTGGTGAAAAGCAAGTTCTGGGTGGCATCGGAGAAGCACTCGTCGCCATGACCCATGTTGAGGTAGATCATGCGGTAGCGTGTGTTGGTCCATACGAGCGGAAAGTCACCGTGGCGGACGATATCCTTGATGCCCAATGGATAGTTACGAGGTGAAAGCGAAACCAAGACTTCCACATGAGTCGAGAGCCGTGGCGAGGGATTCCATTGATAGTACTCGCTGGCAGGGATAACAAACTCATGAGGTAGATTGCGGGTGACTGGGTGGGTATTGGTGTCACATTCCACGAGTGCTGCCTGTGGTGGCCAGTTGTTGCAATAGAAAGGCCCGCAGCCTAAAAATTGGTTGAACCAGGGCCAGTTGGTCTGTTCGTTGTTGAAGGCCGAAGCATGAAAGCCTATCCATCCTCCTCCATTTTCCATGTAATGTTCGAATTTGGCTCGTGAAGCACGTGATGGCAACGCATTGAGCATTACGATGAGGTCGTAGGTCATCAGTTTTTCTTCGGAGATGGAATCGAGTGTTGTGCAGATGTCGTAGAGGTAACCTTCGCCATACGACAACTTATGGAAGAAACGAAGTGCCTGCTTGTCGAACTCTACATGAGCCGATTCGGCACTAGGGTCATAGCAGAATAGCGTGCGGAAGCGTGGAGCCTTGGCATAGTCGGCGGGATAGTCGGATTGTTGTGCCTGGGCGATGAATGTTGAAAGGCAAAGGATGAGGATGAGAGGAAAACGTTTCATCGGAAAAATAATTGGGCTTGCGGAGGATAAGCAATCAGGAGTGAATCTGTTCAACGAGTATGGAGCCATCGGCCAGTGACATGCCACGCAGTTCCACATATTCCACCTTCAGTGGGTTGTGGGGATTGGCTTTGACATAGATTTCAGTAAGCAGACATTCGGTATCATTGATGCTGACTTTGCATTTCCACTGATTTTCGTGGTGACATACGGTGATGAGCCTATGCTTGTAAGCGGTGAGCTGCACTTGGGCTTCGTTGCGATTGGTGCTGATGACCTTATAGCCGTAGGCGAGTTTGCGTTGTATGAGCGACAGTTCTTCTTCCATGCCCGGATGATCCTCATTGTTATGCCAATATACGTGGATGGGAGTATCGAGATTGAGTTGCCCGTCGGTGAGGCATACGTCATAGCACACGATGTTGCGGTTGGCACTGCGTGAGATGTGAAAGAGGCGTTGGTTGGCCCAACTTGCCAGAGAAAAGGTTGCCAGTATGGCCAGTACGATGAGGATACGTATTGTTTGAATCATAAAGATGAAATTTGCCGGCAAAGATAAGTTAATAAATACAAATGTAAAAGTGTGAATCATGAAAAGAACGGAAAATATGCAAGATGATGACATCGATTGTTGTTGATGTCATTGATTTTTACGTAACTTTGCGGCATGAATAAGTTGATGATGACACTTGTTGTGCTGTTTGGTGTATTGTCTTGTTTGTACGCCCAAACGGTTTGGACTCCCGACAACCTGCCCATGGTGCATCTGATGGATTGTACGAAGTATGTGGTCAATCCTGAGGGAATACTGACGGCCGACGAAGTGGCGAAGATGGATGCGGAACTCTTCGAATTGGAACAGAAAACCGACATACAGACCGTGGTGGTGGTGGTGAAGCACATTGATGGTGATGATCCCTACAGTTTTGGTCAAGCTGTGGCTGACAAGTATGGCATTGGCAAGAAAGGTGCAGACAACGGACTGTTTGTGATGCTTTGTACGGAAGACCGTAGCTATACCATCCTGACGGGCGATGGACTGGAAGGTGTGTTGCCGGATGCCATTTGTCGGAGGATTCAGGATCGTGTGATGGTGCCTCGGTTGCGCGAAGGGAAATGGGGGGAGGCCATGACTGCTACCATTCATGCATTGGTGGAGCGCATCGAAAACGAAAATTTTGAGGACACGACAGCCGACGAGGAGGATGGCTCGGTGTGGATAGCTGTGGTGATGATGGTGGGTGTGGCATTTTTGCTGCCAATGCTTATCGGATGGTTGTCAGGAAAGAAATGCCCTCGTTGTGGAAAGCGCATGAAACGTGTGAAGAGGCTGTTGACCGGCGAAACACGCGATATGAGGCAGTGGAACGTGACGTACCTTTGCAAACGCTGTGGACACGAGATGACGGTGACAGAAAATGAAAACATATCGCACGATGATGGCCTTCCGCGCGGACCGTTCATCGGTGGAGGGTTTGGTCGAGGCGGAGGCTTTGGTGGAGGAAGCATTGGTGGAAGTTTCGGTGGTGGACATTTCGGCGGCGGCGGTTCTACGGGTAGATTCTGAATGAGTTTCCTATCTGATTTGCAGGATCTTAAAAAGTAGGCAATAACAAACTAAATAGAAAGAACAATGAAAAGAAGTACAGTGATTTTGTTGGGGGCAGTAATCGTGCTGCTGATTGTTGGCGTGAGCCAGTATAATGGATTTGTGTCGAAGGATGAGGCTGTGGCAAAGGCTTGGGCCAATGTGGAGGCACAGTATCAGCGTCGGGCCGATCTGATTCCCAATTTGGTGAACACAGTGAAAGGATATGCACAGCACGAGGAGAACACCTTCAAGGAGGTGGTCGAGGCGCGTGCTAAGGCTACCAGCGTGCAGGTGGATCCTACGAACATCACACCCGAGCAATTGAAGGAATTCCAGCAGACACAAAGTCAGGTGGGTTCGGCTCTCGGGAGACTCATTGCAGTGGCCGAGAACTATCCTGAATTGAAGGCCAATGAGAATTTCCGTGAATTGCAGACACAGCTGGAGGGCACGGAAAACCGCATCCAGAAGAGCCGCACAGAGTTTAATGAAGCCGTACGTTCGTATAACGTATCGGTACGCCGTTTCCCAGGAAATATCATCGCTGGTATCTTCGGTTTCCAGTCTAAGGAAAGTTTCAAGGCCGATGAAGGCGCATCGAAGGCTCCTGAAGTGAAATTCTGATTTCAAAACAACTTCTTAGTTCTCTAGTAAAAGGTGGTATTCGACGAGGGTGCAGAGGAAAAACAACCTCATGCCATCGGTTTTCAGAAAGGCGAAAAAACAATTGGGAAAAGCAAGATTTCGCGTCGTTGGCTTTGTATTGTTAAAATAAAGAATTACTTTTGCCAAAGAAACCAAAAAAAGAATTGATATGAGCAGATTACACATTGTCAACCATCCGTTGATACAGCATAAGTTAACCATTATGCGTGAGAAAAAGACCAAATCGAAGGATTTTCGTATTTTGTTGCGTGAGATTTCGTTGCTGATGGGTTATGAAGTGACACGCGACCTTCCGACAACCGAACGGGTCATTGAAACACCGTTGCAGCAAATGACGGGCTACACCATCAAGGGCAAGAAATTGGCCATTGTGCCCATTCTGCGTGCCGGTTTGGGCATGGTTGATGGCTTGTTGGACTTGCTTCCTGTGGCCAAGGTGGGACATATTGGCTTATATCGTGATGAGGAAACTCATAAACCAGTGTATTACTATAGCAAATTCCCTGCCGACATAGACCAACGCACGATCATCTTGACTGATCCGATGTTGGCTACTGGCGGTAGCGCATCGGATGCAATCAACTTGCTGAAGGAAAAGGGATGTACGAACATTCGTCTCATGTGTTTGGTGGCTGCTCCTCAGGGTGTGCAGAAAATGCAACACGACCATCCCGATGTGGATATCTTCACGGCAGCCCTTGACGAACGACTGAATGAGCAAGACTACATATTGCCAGGTCTGGGCGATGCCGGTGACCGTATCTTCGGCACGAAATAACGGGTCATCTCGTGATATTCTTATAGCTCCTGCACCTGCATCTACATGTGTAGGAGCTTTTACCGTTGAAGAAATGCATACATGACATTGATGTCATTACAAACCCGAAAACACTTATGAAAAAGCAAAACAACCTTTGGATTGTGGGATTGCTGCTAATGTGGTTACCGCTGAATGCTGTTGCGCAGCAAGTGAATTATGATGAGAGCAAGGTAGGACCCTATTCGTTGGAAGACCCTTTGCGTTTTGTGGATGGGACTCCTGTGAAGGATGCTACGGACTGGACGAAACGACGCACGGAGATATTGCGGTTGTTTCAGCACGAAATGTATGGTGAAATGCCCGCTCCTTGCAAGGATGTGGTGACAGAGGTGATTGAGGAGGGAGTGACACTGGCAGGCTTCGGCATCAGGCGTCAGGTGAGGATGTGGTTTCGGACCGACAAGACAGGACCGAAGGTGGATTGGATGATTGTACAACCCCGACACATCAAGGAACCAGTACCTGCCATCATCTTCCTGAACTATGTGGGCAATCAGTCGTTGTTGCCCGATGAGGAGATACTTGTGACCGATGGCTGGCTAAGAAACAATGAGGTCAACTTTGTGAAGGAACATCGTACTTCGGCTCAAAGTCGTGGCATGTTTGCTGGTCCAAACAGCGATACGGTTTGTCCGTTGGGTATGATTCTGGCTCGTGGCTATGCTGTGGTGACGGCTTGTTATGGCGAGATTTCGCCCGACCCAAATCGCGATGATGCGCCAGGACGTAATCTTCAGGACGACATTGCCTATACTGGCATTTTTGACTTGTGGGGATCTCGTGACGCTTCTCGTCAGGACAACACCACGGCACTGGCTGCTTGGGGATGGGTGCTGATGCGTGGTATGGACATGATAGAGCGTGATGCCACCCTCGATGCACGGAAGGTGGTGGTGACGGGCTGTTCCCGATTAGGCAAGGCTGCGCTGCTGGCAGGTGCGTTCGATGAACGCTTCCCAGTGGTGGTTCCTGTCCAGACTGGTGGAGGTGGTGTGCCGTTGGCAAAGCGTAACTTTGGCGAGACCATTACCACAGAGGTCGCTTCGTTTACTCATTGGTATTGCCGCGCTTACGACAAGTATGCCGGCAAGGAGGAAACCATGCCTTTCGACCAGCACCTGCTCCTGACATGTGTGGCTCCAAGAGCATTGTTGGTGGAAGGTTTTGACAAAGGTTGGTTTGACACAAAGGGCGAATTTTTGTCGGTTCAGGCTGCAAGTCCTGTATGGAAGTTTTTGGGCAAGGAGGGATTGCCTGCCGTAGAGTGGCCCGATGATTATGACACGAAAGCCATTGGCAAGGACTTGGGTTATGTGCGCCGCGATCAGGAACATGGCATTTCGGCTCTCGACTGGACTTGGATGATGGACTTTGCCGACAAGGTGTTTGGCAAATAAACCATTAGGGAGGGAGATGGTAATGAAAAGATGGTTGTTGGTCATTGAATTGCTGCTTACCATAACGCTGCCGGGTTTCTCACAGAGCTACGACAGCTTATGGAAACAGGTGGATGCCATGCTGGCGAAGGATTTGCCAGCATCGGTAGTGACGCAATGTGCAACCATTTATGCCAAGGCAGAGAAAGAGGGAAACATCGCCCAAATGATGAGGGCTTTTTGCTATTCCATGGCAGGTAGGGAAATGATTTCGCCAGATAGCTTGCAAGTGGATGTGACGAAACTAAAGGTGTGGGCTGAAAGCGAAAAGAATCCCTGCCATCGGGCCGTGTTGTATAGTATCTTGGCACAAAAGGACCATGAACATAGGGAAGAATACTTGTGTCGTTCGCTTCAGGATGTGGATGCATTGAGGAAATATGATGCAACGAATTTGACTCCAATGGTGAAACCAGGCGATGACAGTCGACGCTATTTCGGCAATAGCCTGCTTGATGTGTTGGCGCGTAGGGCACTCGACCTGTTGCCTACGTATGGAAAATCGGCAATTGTCAATGATGTTTTTCACGCTTTGCTCCATGCTTATGCCGATAATCGTGAGGCTTCGTTGCTGATACGTTTGCAGCGATTGAACAATTATCGTGCAGACTCTGATGGCGACACAGACGAACAACTGATACGTGAGTATGGTGACTTGGAATTGTGTTGCGAGGCTTATATCAGACTGGCAGTAAAGGTTGCAGGACGTAGTAAGGCTCAGCGGATGGAATTGGTGGAAGAAGGTCTCCGAAAATATCCTCATTACAAGCGTATCAATGCCTTGAAAATCGTAAAAAATGAATTAGAGATGCCTCATGTTGACATTGCGATAAGCTGCATGTGTCCTAACACGGAGACAATGATAGAAGTGAAGCACTGTAATTCGAAAGGCTTTTCTTTGCTTGTCTATAAATTACGGCTTCAGACTTGGGAAATTGATGGAGTTCGTGTGAATGAAAAAAATGTGAAGCAATATGGAGAACTATATACCACTGAACACTTTAACTTACCACCCACACCCGACTATGAGCGTACAACTACGCTATTGCCTTTTACCACACCTCGGGCAGGAGTTTATTTTGTAATGGTGAAACCTGATGAGAAGGAGGGCGTGGCAGTTGGTAAGTCTATGGCTGTGAGTAGGATGGCATTACTCTCTCGGGAAATAGGCAACAAACAGATGGAGTGTGTGGTGCTTGATGCACTTTCTGGACATCCATTGGAGAATGTGAATGTAGGTGTGTTTCTGCAAGACAACAATAATAAATCGGGTCGTGAAATACAGCGTGGCGTAAGCGATGCCAGGGGGTGTGTGGTGTTTCATGAAATAGATGAGAGAGCGACCATCAGGGCAGAGAAAGATGGTGATGTGTCGTTGCCGCTCTCCTATTATAATTACTATGCTAGGGATTGGCGGAAGGAAGAGAGCGATAATGCGAAGAAGCAGCATTGCTGGATTTTTACTGATAGGGCGGTGTATCGTCCTGGCCAGATTGTTCAATTTGCTGGTTGTGCCTTTAATCAACAAGGAGATGAAATCCATGTGAAGCAGCAGAGCGATGTGATAGTGAAATTGCTTGACACATCGAATGCTGCAATTGATTCGCTGACATTGAAAGTTGACACAATGGGCTCTTTCAGTGGGCTATTTAGATTGCCTGACGAGGTGAAGCCAGGTAAATTTGCCATTGAGGCATTGGAGGATAGGGCGAGGATTAGGGTGGAAGAATACAAACGTCCCACCTTTGAAATTGTCTTCGATAAGGTGAATGATGCTTATCGGTGGGGTGATAGTGTGAATGTGGCAGGAACGGTGCGTACATTGGCGGGCGCTCCTCTGCAACTTGCACGGGTGAAATATGTCCAGAATATGACCACGTGGGTGGGATGGATGCAACAACGGAAAGGAATAGAGGGCGTGATACAGACTGACGATGAAGGACGTTTTTGTGTGCCATTGGTGCTGCGTGATGAAGAAATAGACGATATGGATACGTATGCAGTTTGTGAACTTTTGGTCGATGTGACATCGCTTTCGGGTGAAAGCCATCAGGCCAAACAAATGTTGCATGTGGGGAAAAACTCGTTGCGAATACAATTGGAAGTGCCCGACTGCAAGGTGTGGCGGAAAGAACGAATGCCACAAATTTGTATGAAGGTAACGAATTTAGATGACAACCCTATTGCAACAATGGTGGATTACCAGATAGCTGCATGGCAAGACAATATGGAGTGGGAGAAAGTGTTGGTGCTGCAAAAGGGACAGTGTGAGAGCAATCAGCCATTCGTTCCTGCAGTAATAGCCAATCTGCCATCGGGGGAATATGTAATGAAAGCGGTTGTAAGAGACAATCGTGACCAGGAGGTAAGCCAGGAGGTGAGATTTCTGTTGTTCTCTGAAATGGATAAGACAATTTCCGCCGCTGGCGACTTGTGGACTTATTCAGAACTTGACTCGGTGTCGGGTAAAGTTGTTTGGTGGTGTGGTACGAAACACGATGACGCATACGTGATGACCGATATTTACGACCAAAGGGTACGTATGGAAAGAAAAACAGTTGTCTTGAAGGATGGTGAATGTGCAAAGTATGGTTATGATGTGTCGTTGGCGAAGGGGGATGGTGTGGAAGTGAAAGTGATGATGATGAAAGCGGGAAAAGTGTTTGACCAACAGCTGGAATTTGCCAAGTTGAAACCGAAGAAGCAACTGACGATGAAATGGTGTAGTTTTCGAAACAAACTTCAGCCTGGTGAAAACGAGATTTGGTCATTGCAGGTGCTCAATGCGGATGGGTCTCCAGCACAGGCACAGCTTGTAGCCACTTTGTATGATGCTTCACTGGACTTATTGAATCCGCTTCATTGGACTTATTCGCACGTGTTTCAGCGTTTCATTCCTCGTGCATTTGTCTCTCTGGGATATAGGAGTAACCTAAGTATCGATGCGATTTTCAAGTTGCCAAACTTGTCTCTTCCTTCTTTTCAATATTCCAAGTTGGATGTGCCTACTAACGACATGTTTATGCGGTCGGAATTTGTAAGCAACAGCATGAGGGAGATTGTGACGGTTGGTTATGGTCGAGTTGTACAGGAAAAAATGGTTGTCAATCCTCAAGTTGCTTCGATTGCTCCCGATGAAAGTCGTGAGATCATGGAACTTGAGCCACAAAGCCTTCGCAATGATTTTAGCGAGACAGCCTTCTTCTCATCGCAGTTGATGACCAATGCAAAAGGAGAGGTCTCCTTAAGTTTTACGTTGCCTGAAAGCCTCACTCGTTGGCACTTCTTGGCGTTTGCTCATGACAAGAAGATGAATACGGGATTACTTGCCGACGAGGTGGTGGCACAGAAGAAACTGATGCTGCAGAGCCAACTGCCTCGGTTTGTGCGGGTAGGCGATGAGGTAGAGTGGCAAGCTCTGGTAAGCAATGTCAGTGTAGAGGCCAAGCATGGAATGGTGCAGATGGAAATTCTGAATGCAAAGGATAGTAGCATCGTGGCGTGTGAGCATGCCTCCTTTGATTTGGAGGCAGGAAAATCGGTGGCAATGAAATTCCGTAGTACCATATCCGATGGCTGTGAAGAACTTGTCGTGCGGATGCAAGCCGATGGAGGGGATTGTAAGGATGGAGAGCAACACATCGTGCCTGTACTCAGTAATAAGGTAATGGTAGCTGATACACGTTCGTTTACCATGCGAGGCAAAGGTACTTTCAACTATACGTTCGACAATCTCTTTAACAATCACAGCCGTACGGCTACCGAGAAAAAATTGACAGTGAATTTTGTGGATAATGCCTTGTGGTTTGTCTGGCAAGCGCTTCCAGCTTTGCAATTGCCTGTGGTAGAAAATGTAGTGACACTGGCTGCGCATTATTATGCCAACAAAATGGAACGACTGATGGGACATCGTGTAGGCTCAATAGATGAGGTGTTGGGTAAGCTAAAAGCCTTGCAACAGGGTGATGGAGGATGGAGTTGGTGCAGGGGTATGCAAAGCAGTCGCGTGCTGACCACACAGGTTGTGGTGATGCTGGCTCGGCTACGTAATCGAGGTGTCGATGTGAGCGACATGGAATCGCAACAGAAGGGAGCTATGGAGTTCTTGCGAAAACGGGTTCAGCAGGAATATGATGAGGTGAAGGCTTTGAAAGGTAAACGTGTATATAGCGAAGAGGTGTTGAAGTATATCTATGCCAAGGTGCTGTTTGGACTTGCTCTTGATGATGGAGATAAACATTGCATCAATCAGGTGAAAAAGAATCCTCGGATGTTTACAATTTATGGAAAAGCCGCTGCTTCGTATTTGCTTGATGCTGCGGATGAGAAGCAAACAGCGAAGGAATTTTTGAATAGCATCATGGAATATACTGTTGCAACCGATGACATGGGTCGTTATTTCGACACGCCGAAGGCTCCGTACTGCTGGTGTAGCTATCGCATCCCTACTCAGAGCATGGTGATTGAAGCTTTGCATGGTTTTTCTCCTAATACTGAAACAGAGGCTGAAATGAAACAATGGCTGTTGAAACAGAAGCAAGTGCAGCAGTGGGAGAATGTGGTGGCTACTGTCGATGCTGTGTATGCCTTGAGCAATGAGGGAGTATGCAATATGGATAGTCTGGAGGTAAAGCAGGAGATTTACGAGGAGGATGTGGATACGTTGTGCCATTTCAGTCATTGTAAAACCACTGACGGTATAGGGTGGGGGAGTGTCTGTGCTTCGTATGCCGAGGATTTGGGAAAAGTGATGCCCGAGCAAAATGGACTGGGCATCTGCCGTCGTTTGCTCCTGAATGGAAAACCCGTGGAGGGGAGTCTGCATGTGGGCGATCGGGTGACTGTCTGCCTCGATGTGACAGCTGACCGTGATATGGATTTTGTGGAGATAACAGATGAGCGGGCTGCCTGCATGGAACCAGCCGAGGCGTTTTCTCGGTATGAGTGGCAAAACAATATTGGTTGTTACAGGCAGGTTACCGACCATGCCACTTGTTTCAGTATTGACAAGATGAGAAAAGGGAAATATACGATAAAACATGATGTCTATGTCACTGCGGCAGGAATTTATGCAGCAGGCATTGCTACAGTACGTAGTGCCTATGCGAGCGAGTTTGCTGGGCGTACACGGAAAATGGAGATAAGAGTGAAATGAAGAGATTAGTTTGTTTGTGTTGGACACTTGTGCCACTGATGCTGATGGCCCAGCCTAAGGTGTCGTTCGATAAGGATGAAGCGAAATTCGGTGATATACTTTGGAAAAAACCGGTGACGGCGACTTTTCATGTCACCAATACGGGAAACAAACCACTGGTGATAACAAATGTCACTACCTCGTGTGGATGTACAGTGGCATCGTGGACGATGGAACCTATCCAGCCTGGCAATGAGGGACTGGTGATGGCTACTTTTGATGCCAAACAGTTGGGACGTTTCATCAAGTCGGTGGGCATTTACTGCAATGCAGCTGATAAGCCTATCTATCTGAAGATATCTGGAACCGTGAAGGAAACGATGTTGGAACCAAAGGTAGAGGAGTCCAAGGTGATGAAGGAAGAACCTCAAGAGGTGCTTTCGCCAGAGGAAACAAAGGCAAGAGCCAAGGCCGAAGCCAAAGAGGCAAAGCGGAAGGCCAAAGAGGAGAAACGCAAGGCTCGGGAGTTGGAGAAACAACAAAGGAAACAAAATAAAACGAAGAATTCATGGAACATCCTGAAAATGATAAAGAGTATCAAGGATTGACAGTCAATGCAGGCATAGAGCAGCCTGCTACGGTGAACCCTTATCTGGCTAATCGGAAGCGGGTACATAGGCATCACTTTACTCCAGGCGAATATGTGGAAGGCATTGTCAAGGGAAATGTCACTGTCTTGGGGCAGGCTGTGACCCTTGTGGAAAGCCTGTTGCCGGAACATCAGGCTGTGGCGCAGGAGGTGATAGAGAAATGTCTGCCTTATTCGGGCAATTCTGTACGCATAGGCATCAGTGGTGTGCCTGGGGCAGGTAAGAGCACCAGTATTGATGTGTTCGGACTGCATGAACTGGAGAAAGGGGGAAAACTGGCTGTACTTGCCATCGACCCTTCCTCGGAACGTTCGAAAGGGAGTATCTTGGGCGATAAGACCCGTATGGAGAAACTATCAGTGCATCCCAACGCATTCATTCGTCCCAGTCCATCGGCTGGCTCTTTGGGTGGTGTGGCTCGTAAGACCCGTGAAACCATCACGCTGTGTGAGGCGGCCGGTTTCAACAAGATATTTGTTGAGACCGTCGGCGTAGGACAGAGCGAAACGGCCGTCCACTCCATGGTCGATTTCTTCCTGCTCATTCAGTTGGCAGGCACTGGCGATGAGTTGCAGGGCATCAAACGTGGCATCATGGAGATGGCTGACGCCATTGTCATCAACAAGTGCGATGGCAGTAACATAGAGAAGGCGCAACTTGCTGCCAGTCATTTCCGGAATGCCCTTCATCTGTTCCCATTGCCCGATTCGGGCTGGATGCCGAAAGTGTTTACTTATTCGGGGTTCTATGGGTTAGGCATCAAGGAAATTTGGGACATGATAGACGAATATGTGCGGTTTGTGAAGGAGAACGGGTATTTCGAGTATCGTCGCAACGAACAAGCCAAATATTGGATGTACGAAACCATCAACGAACATCTGCGCGACAGTTTTTATCAGAACGAAACCATCGCCACGCTGCTTGCCCAAACGGAAAATGATGTGTTGATGCACAGATACACTCCATTTGTTGCTGCAAAGAAATTATTGGATACATATTACGAATTATTGAAATGAAGAAGATTACGATAGCCATTGATGGATTCTCATCATGCGGCAAGAGCACCATGGCCAAGGATTTGGCCCGGCAGGTAGGTTATGTGTATGTGGATACGGGCGCAATGTACCGCGCTGTCACACTCTATTGTATTGAGCATAATCTTGTTGCCGATGGAAAAGTGAATGTTGATGTGTTGAGGAGACAGATGGGGCAGATACACATCTCGTTCCAGTTGAACGGGCAAACAGGATGTCCGGATACGTACCTGAATGGCTTGAAGGTAGAAGACCGCATCCGCGGCATGGAAGTGTCGGCACTGGTGAGCACTGTGGCGGCACTCGACTTCGTGCGTGAGGCCTTGGTGAGACAGCAGAAACAGATGGGTGCCGACAAGGGGGTTGTGATGGACGGCCGTGACATTGGTACAGTGGTGTTTCCCGATGCTGAATTGAAGGTCTTTGTCACTGCCAGTGCCGAGGTGCGTGCACAACGCCGATATGACGAGTTGCAGGCCAAGGGCGAGGATGCTTCATTCGAGGAGATTCTGCAGAATGTGCAACATCGTGATTATGTCGATCAGCACCGTGAGGTGAGTCCGCTTGTGCAGGCTGCCGATGCTGTGGTGCTCGACAACAGTCACATGAGCATTGCTGAACAGAATGAGTGGCTGATGAATCAGTTTATGCAAGCATTGGAAAAGTGAACATTGAGATAGATGCCTCGTCAGGTTTTTGTTTTGGGGTGACAACCGCCATACAAAAGGCAGAGAATCAGCTGATTGAGAACAGGCAGTTGTATTGCTTGGGCGACATTGTGCATAATGGACAGGAGTGCGAACGGTTGACACAGATGGGGCTACACACCATCACTCATGCCGAAATGGCCGACTTGCATCATGTGCGGGTATTGTTGCGAGCCCATGGAGAACCGCCCGAAACGTATGCATTGGCTGCCCGAAACGACATTGAACTGGTCGATGCCACTTGTCCGGTAGTGTTGCAGCTGCAAAAGCGTATCCGTCGGGAATACGAGCAGAATGCCGACGCACAAATCGTGATATTTGGGAAAAATGGACATGCAGAGGTTCTCGGATTAGTGGGGCAGACAGATGGAAGGGCTTTGGTGATAGAAAACCTTGAAGAGGCTTCGCGACTCGACTTCTCGCGTCCCATTCGCCTGTTCTCGCAAACCACCAAATCATTGGAAGAGTTTTGGCAGATTGTTTCCTATATCAAGTCGCATATTGGCGAAGGCGTGAGTTTTGGGTATCAGGACACCATTTGCAGGCAAGTGGCGCATCGGATGGAGAACATCCGTAGGTTTGCTTCCACTCACGATGTCATCTTTTTCGTAAGCGGGCAGAAAAGCTCGAATGGGAAGGTACTGTTTGAGGAATGTAAGAAGACGAATTCTCAAACATATCTCATCGCGCATCCTAATGAAATAGATTCTTCCTTGCTCTCACCCGGCGACTCTGTAGGCATTTGCGGTGCCACCTCTACACCCAAGTGGCTCATGGAAAATTGCAAAAAAAAACTCGAAACGTTTGCGCTATAAAAAATATTGGTTATTTTTGCGGCGTGAATGTTCACGCCAAAGTATTATTAACAACAAAACATTTAACAAATGGAAGTTAAGAAATCCAAGAAAGCAGACCTCGAAGGTAAGAAATCGACTTGGCTGCTTGTCGGCTACGTGCTTATCTTAGCTATCTTGTTTGTAGCGTTCGAATGGAGTGAGCGCGACATGAAGGTAACTACGGATACGGGTATTGCCGATGTTGTGTTTGAAGAAGAAATGATTCCTATTACAGAGCAGGAACAGAAGGTAACACCTCCACCTCCAGAAGCACCGAAAGTGGAGGAAGTGCTCGAAATCGTTGAGAACGATGCCAATGTGGAGGAAAGCACCATTCAGGCATCCGACGATATGGATAAAGCTGTGGAAATCAAGTACGTGGCTCCAGTCGTAGAGGAAGAGGATCCTGAAGAACAGCAGATTTTCCAGATTGTGGAGGAAATGCCCGAATTCCCTGGTGGTATGGCAGAGTGTCTGAAGTTCTTGGCCAAGAACCTGAAGTATCCCACCATCGCTCAGGAAAACGGTGTGCAGGGTCGTGTCATCATCCAGTTCGTTGTCAACAAGGACGGTTCCATCGTTGAACCCGTTGTGGCCCGTGGTGTTGACCCATACCTCGACAAGGAAGCACTTCGCGTGGTTTCTACCATGCCTAAGTGGAAACCTGGGAAGCAGCTTGGTAAGGCAGTACGTGTAAAATACACCGTGCCTGTAACATTCAAGCTCCAGTAATCAAATTATCACACATGGGAGGCTGCCTCACGGGCAGCCTCTTTTGGTTCAATCCAATCTTGTTCCGTTATGAAAACTTATGCATCCAATGAGCTTCGCGCTCTGGTTGAAGAATATCTGGCTTCAATGCCTTATTCGCGTCCTCCTCAAGGCTTGTATGCCCCGATCGAATATGTGCTGGGTCTGGGAGGCAAACGCATTCGGCCCGTTTTGATGTTGCAGGCCTATAATCTGTATCGCGAGGATGTCAAGGCCATTCTTCCCCAAGCAGTAGGGCTTGAGACTTACCATAATCATACACTTCTGCATGATGACTTGATGGACAATGCCGACATGCGTCGTGGAAATCCTACGGTTCATGTGAAGTGGGATGCTAACACCGCCATTCTCTCGGGCGATGCGATGCTTGTCTTGGCATATCGGTTGATGAACACCTCGCTGCATTGCCCTGCGGTGATGGAAGAGTTTGTTGAGACTACCATGCAAATCTGCGAGGGTCAGCAGTGGGATATGGAGTTTGAGACACGTGATGATGTCACAGTGGAAGAGTACATAGAGATGATTCGCTTGAAGACCTCAGTTCTTTTGGCCGCCGCTTTGAAGATTGGAGCCATGTTGGCAGGTGCACCGACCTCTGATGTGGACAAGTTGTATCGGATAGGGACGTGTATGGGGTTGGCTTTCCAGTTGCAGGACGACTTTCTCGATGTATATGGCGATGTGAATGTGTTTGGCAAGAACATTGGCGGCGACATCCTTTGCAACAAGAAGACCTATATGCTGATACAAGCCCAGAAGAAGGCTTCGCCGGAACAACGCGGAGAGTTGACCCGCTGGATGGGCCGCGACGACTATGAGCCAGCGGAGAAGATTGAGGCCTTTACGCGGATTTACGACGTGTTGCATGTCGGTAAGGATTGCCAGACACTCATCGACTCGTATTATGCAGAAGGACTGTCGCTGCTTTCCGGCTTGTCAGTGCCGGCCGACCGATTGGCCACATTGCGCCAATATGTGTGCAGTTGGATTAAGCGCGACAATTGATATGATCGATACACATACCCATTTGTTCGATGAACCTTTCCGCGACGATTACCATGAGGTGGTCCGTCGTGCGCTCGATGCTGGTGTCACCCGCATGTACATGCCCAATATCGACGACACCACTATTGTGCCTCTGCTCGATGCTTGTGCGGCTTATCCGCAGCATTGTTTTCCTCTGATAGGATTCCATCCTACCTCGGTCAATGCCGATTACACCCCCGACCGCTTGCTTCGCGTGAAGCAGGAGCTTCGGCCGGGGCATCCGTATGCAGGGATTGGTGAGGTCGGCTTGGATTTATATTGGGACACGACCTACCGGCTCCAACAACAGCGAGTGTTCGATGAACAAATCCAGTGGGCTTTGGAGTGGAATCTGCCCCTTGTCATCCATTGTCGTGAGGCCTATCGTGAGCTCTTCGAGGTGTTGGCCCCTTATAAGCATGTTGCGTTGCGCGGCATCTTTCATAGCTTTACGGGAACTGCCGATGAGGCTGTGGAATGTTTGGACTATGAGCATTTCATGCTGGGTGTGAATGGTGTGGTTACCTTCAAGAAAAGTCATTTGCCTGCATTGTTGAGGAGTGTTGTCCCTCTGGAACGTGTCGTGTTGGAAACCGATTCGCCCTACCTTGCGCCCACTCCGCATCGTGGACAACGAAACGAAAGTGCCTATGTCCGGTTTGTGGCCGAAAAACTGTCCGAAGTGTACGAAATTGATGTTTTGCAGGTCGAAAAGCAGACAAATGATAATGCTTTTCACGTTTTTTGAATTTATTTGGAAAAAAACTTTGCTGTTAACAAAAAATATCGTAATTTGCAGCCGTTTTTGAACGGTGAGAGTAAAAAACCTTAAAAGGAGAGATGCTCGAGTGGT